>NZ_DALZYO010000031.1:0-67170 GCF_031988165.1 Neobacillus sp. | reverse complement strand
CGCTGGGCGCTGGAGCTGGATTCAGATAACTATTTCAAGTTATCAACACTAAATTTATTTATAATTTCCTATACAATGAAGAAAAGCATTCTACAAAAAATAAATTTTTGCAGAATGCTTTTTTTACTTTTATGTAAGTCTTGTTATTTATTCTTCTTGGTTAGCTTTTCCCCTCTTGCTTACTAAAGAAATCACGTACTTCTTCTATTGACAGCCCAAGTTCTTTTGCTTCTAGTATGAGTGCCATCCATTCCTGATCGATAACATCCACTTCACTTTCTGTAATAACCATTATTCTCACCCCAAAAATACATTTCGTATTTCAGGCAGCCCGGCCATCCTAACAAGCTCAACACTTGCCTTAGACCCTCGGCTTTGCGTCACTGTTTTTCAACAGGTTTGCCTTTTTCTGATTCTAAACCAACGATTGGATCCACAATGTACCTTTTTATCCACTTCCGACTAGGACTATCTACATAATCTTTAATGATATGTTTATTATATCTAGTCCTTTTTTAACAAAGTGTTATATTTTGTCATTTTTTTCTAATTTTCACACTTCTTTTTCTTGCATTTTACTCTGTTTTTTTACAAAAATCGCCATATTCTTTACTATTACGGATATGCAATGAAGAAAAGGGGGAGGAAATACTAGGAACAACTTCCTCCGCCTTCTTTATTATGGATAGCTAATTCCTTTACTGAAGTAGATTTGAAATGTTTCAAGTAGTTTTTGTTGGTTTAAATCGGGGTTAACTGTTTCACTCGTCTGGAGTGTAATTAATGAACATGAAAGGCCAATTTTACAGGAATCTTCCGTGCTGAGACCATTTAAATACCCAAATAATATTCCGGCAATCAAGGCATCATCTGCACCCGTTACATCCATTATCGGAACACTTGGAGGGACTAATGCCCCTGCATCACCCTGATTAGTAAAATAAATTAATCCTTGCTCTCCCCTGGTAATAACAACCCTTTCAACACCCTTTTTCAAAATTACTTCTGCTGCTCGATAGAAATCTCCTTCTGAATTAATTTCTAATTTTGCAAGAGCCTCAGCTTCTTTATGATTAGCTATCAGCCATGTTACACCTTCAAGTGACGCTGGCAATTTAGCGGTTTTAGGTGCAGACACAGTGGCAACACAAATAGGTACACCCGTATTTTTACAGCTATTAATTACCTGATTGATCACTTTGGCAGGAAAATTCGTGTCTAATAAAATCATTTTTGCGTTTTGAATATGAGATAGATTTTTATCAAAAAAGAATTCGTCTACTTCATCGTAAATAGCCATGTCTGCGAGGGCTACAGCCATATTTCCATCTATATCCAGCACAGCTGTATAGGTCCCGGTTGATTTCCCGTAAATAAATTCGATAAGGTTTATATCTACGAAATTTTTTGTGTTTTGCAGCAGCCACTCTCCTTCAGAGTCGGCTCCAATAATTGCTAATAAAGCAGTTTTAAGTCCAAGACGCCCTGAGTTTTCCGCGACATTTCTTGCTACCCCTCCTCTTGATTTCAAGCTTAAGGCAGGGTTTGATGTACCATACTCTAAATGTTTTAACGCCTGTATTTTTCGGTCTACATTGGCACCTCCAATACAGAGAACCTTCTTCTCTTCTAAAATTATTGCTTCCTGTTTGTTCATTTTTCGCGCTCACTCCTCTGAGTCGTATTAAAGTAAGTCAGGATTGCAATAATATCCATGCTTATATAACTATTACGATAAAAATTGTCAAAATCCTCTTAGAGAATATTGTAAGGATTGGTGAAGATTAAACCAAAATCATCTATTTTGATCAAATAGAGTGCTCGAATCCGCGTTGTATGGAGGATTGTTATTAAATTTGAAAGTCTTTTTTATTTATTATAACGAATAAATTTGTCTAAATTGTGACAAATAGCATATAATGTAAACAACATATAAATACACTAAATATTATTAATATTCTAAATAATGATGGCGGTGATGTAGGACAATGACTTTTATTCATGTGTTAAATTATTCAATTCCCATTGCGTTTATGGTCTTTGCTGGTTTTCTCTTAGATCGGATGTGCAAACCAGATAAAGTAGAAAAAAAAGCTGACGAAGAGTAATCTTTTATAGATTCTCAACTCGCACAGCTTTTTTTGTTATTTTAACTTCTTTTGCACCTTTTGTTCATAGTTTTTAAACATCGCGGAATTCGTTTTTACTCCTCGTTTTGACATCAACTGATTAAACCGCAGCAGTTTTTCGTTAAACTGTTTTTGGAGATTTTCCTTTTCACTACTGTCATCACATTTGTTAATTAAATCCCCTATGGACGTCATTTCCTGCCTGAGTCGTCCCTCTTCCTGAGTGTATCCGGCATTTTTCAATAATTTATAGGCCATTCGCAATTCTTCAGGAATTCCAGACAAATCCTCCAGCTGCAATGGTTTCCCAAAACCTGCAAGATTGTCAAACTCCCCGTCCTTGTAGCCCTTTTTTATACGGTCTTCTGAGACAATATGAAACAAATCCATTTTTACTGCCTCCTTTTTACCATAATCACTAACATAATTATAGCAAGTCTTTACTAATGATAAAATCAGATTTTGGAAGCAATTGTAATGATTTTTGTGAAATTCGGGAATGCTACCTGCATAGAAGAAAGGAGTGTTGAGTATGGCACGTGGAGAAGATTTTAACCATAAAAAGAAAAACCATCCTGGGAATTTCCCTAAAAACAGCTTAACGGAAAAACATACAAAAGAAGCGATTGGGGATGAAGAGTTCCTCGTCGTCCGAGAAGCATTTAAAAATAGGGTAGAAGAAGAAGAATAAAAGGCGTGAGATTTTCCACGCCTTTTTTCAATGGTGTTTCTTATTATTGTCCTTTTTCCATACTTAAACTTCTAATGAATGGAGAAAACTCAATTGTTTTTAACCACTCGGCTGCTTTTTCAATATCTGTGGAAAAAACACGATCTTGTTTAATAGAAAGGACTTGTTCGCGTCCTTTTTCATAGAATCCTTTGGTATGAGTTGCCATCTTATCTACCCCGCGAATCTCAACTGCCTGCATCGCACAAATCAACTCAATGGCGAGAACTCGTCTTGCATTCTGGATAATTTGATAGGCATGTCTCGATGCAATCGTTCCCATGCTGACGTGGTCCTCCTGATTAGCCGATGACGGAATCGAATCAACACTTGCTGGATGTGCGAGCGTTTTATTCTCTGAAACCAGTGCAGCTGCCGCATATTGCATAATCATGGCTCCCGACTGCAGGCCAGGTTCAGGGCTTAAAAATGGTGGTAAGTCATTTAATTGGGGATTGACTAATCGTTCAATCCGTCTTTCCGAAATATTCGCCAACTCTGCCACTGCAATTTTCATAAAATCCATCGCGAAAGCAATTGGTTGTCCATGGAAGTTCCCGCCAGAGATTACTTTTTCACCATCTTCAAAAATTAAGGGATTATCTGTTGCTGCATTCATTTCAATCTCTAATTTTTCTTTCACATAATCCAGCGCCTGCCAAGAAGCACCATGAACCTGAGGGATACAACGGAGTGAATAAGCATCCTGAACCCTTAGTTCCCCTTGCTGTGTTGTTAGCAAGCTGTCGCTTAAATACTGACGGATTCTTGCCGCCGTATCAATCTGCTGTTGATAGCCCCTAGCTATATGAACCTCTTCTGCAAAGGCATCAATGATTCCATTTAATCCTTCAATGGTCATCGATGCGATGAGCTCACTTTCATGGGCCAGTTGTTCCGCTTCAAGATATCCAACAACACCCATTGCTGTCATCGCTTGGGTACCGTTAATAAGGGCAAGTCCTTCCTTCGCCTCCAAGGTTACTGGTAAAATTCCTTCTTGCTGAAGCGCATCAAGAGAATCCATGCGTGTTCCTTTGTAAAATACCTCACCTTCACCGATTAAAACCAAAGCTAGATGGGATAGCGGTGCCAAGTCACCACTTGCACCAAGCGATCCTTGCTGAGGAATGACAGGGATAATGTCTTTATTTACTAAATCAATTAGCTTTTCAATGACAAGCGGTCTTATTCCTGAATAGCCCTTTAAAAGGGCGTTCGCCCTTAGGAGAACCATGGCTTTAGCCACAACCTCTGGAAACGGTTCTCCCACCCCGCATGCATGGGAGCGAATTAAATTTAGCTGCAAGTCTTGAACATGATCCTTATCGATCAAGACATCACTAAATTTACCAAAGCCCGTTGTAATTCCATAAACAACTTTTGATTCTGAAACGATTCTCTCCACTGCTTCGCGGCTCTTCAAGACAGCCTCCATACTCTTTTCAGAAGCGTTAACCTTTTGGTTACGATACAAAATATCTTTCATTTGCTCTAAAGTTAAACTTCCACCCGTTAGCGTGATCATATTTATCCCTCTCCTCTACCACTTTATCACAATAAAGAAAGAGGCTGGATTCCTTATCCGATTAGATTTGGAGTCCAGCCTCTTTTATGAAAACTACGGAATATTGAACTGTCTTTGGGAAATGCCTCATAAGTTATCATTCCATTCAACTATTCTATAAACTTTCTTCTTGATAATTATTGTATGGGAAGAAAACCTTTGCTGTCAATTAAATTTTCTGAATTTTAACACGATAATACTTTAGCAGGATAATAAATAAAAGGATATTGGCTCTTCTCAATTATGACAATTAATTTTTCTTCGTCCATCTCTTCCCTCAGCGGCTAGTGTACTTCGCGGTTCTCCCTACGATAACGAGAAAAATGGGGCTATTCATCAAGATTGAATATCTTGATGAATAGCCCCTTAAGTATGTTGTTAATCAAACTTCAACCCTTTTAATGCATCTGCAAACGCATTATTCACAGGTTCCTCATCTTTATTCTGGTTTTTCAAATACTTTTGTACAGTACGTTTATCCACTTTACCACCAGATTCTTTATTACGGCGTGCTTGGAAAGCAGATAATTTTTCACGATATCCACATTTACATGTGAAGATTTGGCCATCACCTTCACCACGTAGCTCAAGTTTTTTATGGCATTGTGGGCAGCGTGCATTTGTGACGCGTGCGACATTTTTACGATGTCCACATTCACGATCTTGGCACACGAGCATTTTACCTTTTTTTCCGTTCACTTCAAGCATTGGTTTTCCACAGTCTGGACAAGTTTTTGTGGAAATATTGTCGTGCTTATATTTTTTACCACTTGCTTTAATTTCAGCAACGATTTCTTTTGTGTATTTTTTCATTTCACTGATAAACACTTCTTTTTTCAACTTGCCATGTGCAATTTGATCAAGCTTTTGTTCCCACTCCGCTGTCAAAGTAGGAGATTTTAGCTCTTCAGGAACTAAATCCAACAATTGGCTTCCTTTAGAAGTAAGATGAATGTCTTTGCCGTGCTTTTCGATTAAGAATGTATTGAATAGCTTTTCAATTATATCAGCACGTGTAGCAACAGTACCTAGTCCACCAGTCGATTTTAACGTTTCTGCAAGCTGCTTATTTTGCGTGTCCATATACTTCGTTGGGTTTTCCATTGCCGATAGTAATGTCGCCTCATTAAAACGTGCAGGTGGAGTTGTTTGACCTGATGTTTGTGCGATTAATTTCACGTTTAAGGTATCGCCTTTTTCGATGCGAGGTAAAATCTGTTCTTTCAGATCATCAGTTGCATCGTCATCTTCAAAGCGATTTTCATATACTTCTTTCCAACCAACCGATAAAATGGTTTTTCCTCTTGCAACGAAGTTCTCATCACCGATTTTCGCACGAAGCGTTAATTGCTCGTACTCGAATGCTGGGAATAATACCGCTAAGAATCGTTTTACTACTAAATCATATATTTTGCGTTCTTTATCTGTGAAGGCTGAGAAGTTTACATAGCTTTCTGTTGGAATAATGGCATGGTGATCTGATACTTTACTGTCATCAACAAATGCTTTTGTAATTTTTATCGGCTTGTTTAAGACCTTATTAGCTAACGAACGATATTCCCCCACTCCACATGCTTTCAAGCGTTCTGGCAGCGTTCCGACAATATCTGAAGAGATGAACCGTGAATCAGTACGAGGATACGTTAGAACTTTATGTTGCTCGTACAGCTTTTGCATAATGTTTAACGTTTCCTTTGCTGAGTAACCAAAGATTTTATTCGCATCACGTTGTAGTTCTGTTAAGTCATAAAGACCTGGAGAAAAAGACTTCCTAGGCTTTTTCTCAATTTCCGTTACAATGGCATTTTGTTTGCCTAGCTTTTTCACAATCGCATCGATTTTCTCTTTATCAAAGCTACGACCGTTACCTTTCGCATCTTGCCAAGTCAACTTTAATTTGTCTGTTGTTTGGGCTTCGATACCATAATATGTTTGTGCTTTAAAGTTTTTGATTTCGTTCTCACGTGCTGCAATCATTGCAACAGTAGGTGTTTGTACACGACCACAGTTTAGTTGGGCATTGAACCTAGTTGTTAATGCACGTGTTGCATTAAGACCGATATACCAGTCAGCTTCTGAACGTGCGACAGCTGAAGCATATAAATTGTCATATGCTTTACCAGGCTTCAAGTTTGCAAAGCCATCTTTAATCGCTTTATCTGTAACAGATGAGATCCATAGACGTTTAATTGGTTTATTGACTTTTACTTTATCAATAATCCAACGCGCGACTAGTTCCCCCTCTCTCCCTGCGTCTGTAGCCACAATTATTTCATTGACATCATTTCTAGTCAGCACACTTTTAACAGCATGAAACTGTTTTCCAGTCTGCTTAATGACTGTCAATTTTAATCGCTCAGGTAGCATTGGTAGATCTTCTAAATTCCATGTTTTATATTTCACATCGTAACTTTCTGGGTCAGCAAGTGTGACTAGGTGTCCTAGTGCCCACGTAACGATATATTTATCGCCTTCAAGATACCCATTTCCTTTTTTATTACAATTCAGCACACGTGCAATATCTCGTGCGACAGAAGGTTTTTCAGCAATTACAACACTTTTTGCCATATGTTTAAACATCCTTTCGAGTTTCCATAAGTTAAATATAGCATACCTACCTAATGGATTCAGTTATTAAGAGCCTTTCTCCTGCTTCTTTATCTAATGTAACGAACCAATCAAAGTCCCATTCTACCTATGCTTGGTAGTACTTCAATTATTCTCCATGACTAGGTTGGAAGGTGAGAATCCTAATTATAATTATTGTAATTTTCTCATTAAAGATAGTATGATGTAATGGTTAATGAGGGAGAAACGGAGTTATGACATGAGGATTAGAGACTGGGATTCAAATTTAAAGGTTCGCTTGTTTGGGGAAGCAATGATGAACATTACGTATTGGATGTTTTTTCCCTTCCTGGCGATTTATTTTGCGGATGAATTTGGTAAAAATAAAGCAGGATTATTATTAGTTTTTTCACAGTTATTTTCAGTATTTGCGAATTTGATGGGCGGATATTGTGCCGATCGTTTCGGCCGAAAACGGATGATGGTTCTTTCCTCATTTGGTCAGGGGCTTTCCTTCTTAGCCTTTGCCATCGCCAGCTCACCTTGGTTTCAGTCTCCATGGGTAGGGTTTGTATCCTTTGCGTTTGCCGGTGTTTTCGGTTCGTTTTACTGGCCTGCGAGCCAGGCCATGGTGGCTGATGTGGTGAAGGAAAAGGATCGAAGCAGCGTGTTTGCGATTTTTTATACGTCCATCAATATTGCTGTGGTGATTGGACCCATTTTAGGAGCCATTTTTTATGTTCACTATCGCTTTCAGCTCCTGCTTATAGCCGCAGTAGTTTGTATGTTATTAGGACTGATTCTAGCAAAATGGACACGAGAAACGGCTCCTATTCATCAAAATACATCTCATTCCCGAGACGGTAAATGGTATTACTTTTTACAAAGTCAACTTAAGGATTATGCGCTCATTGTGAAGGATAAAACCTTCCTATTATTTATTCTTGCCGGTGTTTTAGCTGGGCAGACATTTATGCAATTGGATTTATTATTTCCTGTTTACATTAAGGAAGTGGTTAAACATCAAAGCCTTTTTTCCATTGGAAGTTGGTCATTTGCCGTTAAAGGTGAGCAGGCATTTGGGATTGTGCTTGCTGAAAATGGCTTCCTCGTTGCCCTAATGACTGTTGTTGTAACGAAGTGGATGGGAAAATATTATGAGAGAAACGTATTTGTTCTCTCCTCGGTCGTCTATGCTATTTCGATTATCCTTTTTAGTCAAACCCAGTGGATTTGGGGATTTATTTTAGCAATGGTTGTTTTTACGTTTGCAGAATTAATGGGTGCTGGGCTACAGCAAAGCTTTGTGTCCAGACTCGCACCTGAACACATGAGGGGACAATATTTTGCTGCCGCTAGCTTGCGCTATACAATCGCTCGGACCATCGCACCACTTTCCATCCCTATGACAAATTGGATTGGCTATGGATGGACATTTTTTGTCCTCTCCATTCTCGCCCTTGTCAGTGCGGGATTATATTGGATAATGTTTCATACATTTGAAAAACAAAAAATAGTTGTTTAGGTTAGAAAAATGCTAGGGAGCTTGCGCTACAATTTTCAAGGTTCAATATATAAATTCTAATATTTTGAAAAAAGCACCCGTTTGGTGCTTTTTTCTTTAATTAATTTGAAAAAATATTTTCAAAAAATTTAAATAATTCAATAAATAATTGTACTAAATTGTTCACATTTGGGTCTTTAAGTATTATAATTAGTGTGTAAAGGTTTAATAATCTAAGGGCGGTGGAATCAATGGAATTATCGCAATTCATGGCTCCAACTTCATTGTCAGGAATTATTACATTTCTCGTTATCTTTTCCGCAGGTGTTTATTTTAATATAAAAGTATATGGTAGCAAGCTGCAGTAGAGATAATCTATCTTTACTGTTTTTTTGTGGACTTTTTTAAGCATACTATCCATCAGTAGCTTGCAGTTTCTTTTTCCGTTTAAAAACGATACAATGTATAGGAAGATTCTGAAAAAAGGAGATATACATATGAGTGGATTTCAAAAAAACATTGAGAAATATGCTGAACTCGCCGTCAAGGTCGGTGTCAATGTTCAGAAAGGTCAAACATTAGTGGTTAACGCAACTATAGATGCAGCTGAATTTGTTCGTTTAATTGTCAAAAAAGCATATGAAACTGGTGCACAAAATGTCATCGTCAACTGGAACGATGATACCGTCAACAGAACAAAGTACGATTTAGCACCCGATGAGGCTTTTCAAGAATATCCAATTTGGCGTGCTAAAGAAACAGAAGACCTTGCAGAAAAAGGGGCAGCCTTTATGTCAGTTGTATCGTCTAGCCCTGATTTATTAAAAGGTGTGGATCCTGAACGGATTTCCAACTTCAATAAGGCAGCTGGAAAAGCATTAGCAAAATATCGGAAAGCAATACAATCGGATAAAGTAAGCTGGACTGTGATTGCAGCCGCAGCACCAGCCTGGGCTAGTAAAGTATTTCCTGACGAGCCGGTAGAAACCCAAGTAAACAAGCTTTGGGAAGCGATTTTTAAAGCGACGCGTGTAGATGTTGAAAATCCCGTGGAAGCTTGGAAAAAGCATGATGAAACCCTTCATGAGAAGGTCCGTTATTTAAATGAAAAGAGCTACCAGAAACTTCATTATACAGCTCCTGGTACTGACTTAACGATTGAGCTTCCGGAAAAACATCTTTGGGTGGGTGCTGGCAGTACCAATGAACAAGGCATTGAGTTTATGGCCAACATGCCGACTGAGGAAGTTTTCACCGTGCCATTAAGAACGGGTGTCAATGGAACAGTTGCCAGCACGAAGCCATTAAGCTACGGGGGCAATATCATCGACCGCTTTTCAATTACCTTTGAAAATGGAAAAATTGTTGGGGTAAAAGCAGAGGAAGGCGAAGATATATTGAAGCGTCTTGTCGAAACAGATGAGGGCTCTCATTATCTTGGTGAAGTCGCACTTGTTCCTTTTGACTCACCTATTTCACAGTCTAATATTCTTTTCTTTAACACTTTGTTTGATGAAAATGCCTCCAATCATTTAGCAATCGGAAGTGCTTATGCTTTCTGTATTGAAGGCGGCAAGAAAATGGCCTCTGATGAACTAAAGGAAAAAGGATTGAATGAAAGTATTACCCACGTTGATTTCATGATTGGTTCCGCCGAAATGAACATCGATGGAATTACCTCCGATGGAAAAAGTGAACCTGTATTTAGAAACGGAAACTGGGCGTTTTAATACACATACCAATAAAAGAGCAGGAATCACCTGCTCTTTTTTCTTTTGAAAAACATTGTGATTGCATTTTAACATTGGTAAAGGATACAATATACAATTAAGAAAATAAGAAAAATTTTGGAGGATTCATTTATGTGGAATGAATTTAAGCAATTTGCCATGAAAGGCAACGTCATTGATTTAGCAGTCGGGGTCATTATTGGCGGAGCATTTGGAAAAATTGTTTCTTCGCTTGTCGCCGATGTAATTATGCCGTTGGTTGGATTGATAATCGGGGTAGCAGATTTTAGTAAACTTGCCTATGGAGATTTAAAATATGGCCAATTTATTCAAACAGTTGTCGATTTCTTTATTATCTCTTTTTCCATTTTCCTCTTTGTGAAGTTTCTTAATCGTTTTAAAAAGAAACAGGAACCAGCACCAGTCGTTGCTAAAGTGGATCGTAGTGAAGAGCTTTTAGCTGAAATTCGGGATTTATTAAAAGAGGATAGAGATATTTTAAGAAAAAATGAAACATCTTGACCACTTCTTCGTATATCTTTAATAAGAAAATATTTTTGAGGTGAAAAAAAATGTATACACAAACATCTACGGAATTCTTACCATCAGTCTTACGGACGTTTGCTCTTTCCTTGGCGATTGCCTTCCTAGGCACAATGGCTGGAGTCTTTGTACCACAAGGTTTATTTATGCCATTAGCCATTCTCGAATTTGTTATGATTATGTCTGCTTTCCTTTTTAGACGGAAAAAAGCTATTTCTTATTCATTTCTTTATATTTTTACCTTTATCTCTGGAATTACCATGTTCCCAATCGTAAATCACTATTTAACTACTGTAGGTGGAAATGTAGTTGTCATGGCATTTGCCAGTACCACAGTTGTCTTTACAGGCGTAGCTATTTACGCAACAAAATCAAAAAGGAACTTCTCCTTTTTAGGTGGATTTCTGCTTGCGGCCTTACTTGCATTAGTGGCGATTTCAATATTTAATATTTTCTCCCCATTAGGCTCAACAGCCATGCTTGCTTATTCCTTTATCGGTGTCTTGGTTTTTAGTGGTTATGTTCTCTTTGATTTTAACCGAATGAAACACCACGGTGTAAGAGCAGAAGAAGTTCCATTGATGGCATTAAACTTATATTTAGATTTCATTAACCTATTCATTAGTATCCTTCGTATTTTAGGGATTCTTTCAAGTAAAGACTAATATTAAAGGGAGCTTGGATTTCCAGAGGGCACTGAAAATCCTTCGGATTTTTTAAAAAGATTCTATGTAACCAACCAAAGAAACGACTCAAAAATCCAAAACGTGATTTTTGAGTCGTTTCTAATTTGACGTATTGTCATTCATTTAAAGGTTGTTAAAATGGTACATCTTTATTGTAAATGGACAAATTTTATTCATAGCTAATTTTCATCTTTCATTTTTCGAAGTAGTAACCATTGGGCTATTGCAAAGAGCGCAACAGCTAAAATAATGCCAAGAACGGCAAAAGTTGGGTTTTTACCATCTTGGAAAAATTCCTTCGTTTGTGGAATCCTTAATAATAAACCAAAAATCCCCAAAGTGATAACGAAAATAAGACCTCCATAGAATTCTCGTTTCTTTTTGAATATAACATAAACAATTGCCATGATTAATATAACAAGAATGGCAATCCAATCAAATGGGGCACCAATTTTTACAATACCTTGTTTCGGTGTATAAAGCTGAATAAGGAAAAATAAGCAAAATGGAATCATTGCCATTATCCAAACTACGAAAAATTTAATTAACCTAGGTAATTGTTTTTTTATATAAATACTCAGATGTAACAATTTAAGGACGCCATAAACCAATGCAACTGAAAAAATCCCATTCAACAATATAACAAATACATTTACTTGTAATGTTGGTGCTGTAAAACTACCGACAATGGTATAAAACGTACTGATTAAAAAAATCCAACCACTTATTTTAAAAATCGATTTCCATGAAGGTTTATCAAATTGCTTTGTCAGTTGATCGACGACTTCTTTCGGATTTTTACCGAAATACTCTTCTGCCGATTCATCATGCTTTTGCGCTTCTAAAATATCTTGTAATATCGTCATTAAATGTCGTTCTGTTTCTAATTCTTCATAGAAAAATCCAAATGTTCGCATATACACCAGAATATCTTCATAGTACACTTTATTTTCTGGGGATAGCTGTTCTCTAAGATTGTTATTTTGCTCCACTAATTGTTTAGCTACATCATTTTTCATCCCATTCACTCTCCACTTTCCAAAATCCGATTCACTTTTACAATCAATGAACTCCATTGTTCTTCAAAACCCTCTAATTGTTCTTCTCCTTCAGGTGTAATAAAGAAGTATTTTCGATTGGGTCCATCTGGTGAAGCGAGCTCGTTACTTTTAATTAGCCCTTGTTTTTCTAACTTTTGCAGTAGAGGATAAATCGTTCCACCTACTATTGTTGTAAACCCATAATTACGCATCATTTGTACAAGTTCATAACCGTATACTTGTTGTTTTTTAATAATAGATAGCACACAACCTTCAAGTACGCCCTTTAATAATTGCGTCTCCTTCATTTACTCACCTCACTAATTTGTAATGCATACTAGTTAAACATACTGTATCATACAACAACTAGTTTGTAAAACATACTAGTTGGATTCTAGCTATTTGTTGGCTCAAAATAAAGTTTAATCAAAAGAATGCTATAAACGTTGTTTTTGGATAAATAGTTTGATGAGAAAATATAAGGAAGTTGGTATAACGTAGTCGTTAAGTTTACTCAAAAGATTATCTTTCGGAACAACTAACTCACAAATATCCATATATGGACTGAAAATCATTGATTGTTGATTTTGTATCATAGTATCCACCCGTTTGAAATTGAGCCGATAATAATAAAGGAAAAAAGGTATAATTCCCTCTGAATATGAGGTATTATACCTTTTTTCCTTTGGATATGTTAAAGGTCATTGTTGATTTTTTAACACTGTTGATTGGAGCGGAAGGCGCGAGGCTCCTGCGGAAAGCGAAGCTCCTGGAGAGCAAATCAACAACCAAGTTTAAAAGTGCCTTTAATTTAATAGGTACTTTTTCAGTGCCCTCGATTTCCAAGCTCCTTTTTTCAACTGTTATGAATTAAGGTTAACCCGCGTTGGATCATTTGTTTAACAGAAGGTTCCCAGTCAGTGTTCTGCAGCCTCTCTACGAGAAGAGCAAGATTAGGACTATTTTCATCATGCATCTGATATAGCTCTATTATTTCCAGCCGTAATAACCATTCACTAGGATATTGGTCTTCTAAAACGGCTAAAACATCATTAACTTGGAATAAACTATGTTCATTCCATTTAGCACCCTCGCGCAAGTTGCGTATTTCTTCGTATAGATTCTCTAATTCATTCCAACTCTGCTGCACCGATATTTCCTCTATTTCTTCTTTTGGCTCGAACTCAAAATAGGCATCTGTATCTGCAGCACCAGCATATACAGAAGTAATGCCTGCACCAACTGCCATATCATACGTCCCCCAAGACGGATCAAAAAGGACCTGATCTCTGTATGTCACTAGGCAGTCCTTAAACGAGATGATGATTGGCTTTTCTGTGGACAACAAAATGTTAGTAACGATTCCCTCAACCTTCACTCCACTTTGGAAGGTTAAATGGACATCCTTTCCTTCGATAATCCCAAAATCCCGTAATTGTTCTTTTGAGCAATCTTCTAGAATAATATTACCTTCTAATCGGCCTATTGGCGTTCCAAATCCCTTACGATGGGTTTCTCTACCGTGCCCCGGCAATTGCTTATTTTCGATCGCTAATGCCGTCGGACCTTTTGTACGGAAATAAACAGCTTCCCCGTTTCCATCCTTTACAATTGCAGCTAATGTGCCGGTTACTTGCAAATCAGAAGAAAATGCCATTGTTGCTAGACTATCAGAATGTAGTGCTTTATCAAGACTTTCCGTTCCGCCTTTTCGAAATGCCATGGTAGAAGCAAAGTGATCGATGGCCGCTACTAATTCCTCAAAGTTTTTACAAACAAATAATTGCGGCTGTGGCTTGGTAACATCATATGGGGTCATCACGCACTCTTCAACAGAAAAAGGAATTTTCTTGACATCATCCGCTAAGCAGCTTTGGCTTTCTCCTACCGACGAAAGTAAACCGGCCCCATAAATTTTTGGACTTTCCAGCTCGCCAATTAATCCATATTCCACTGTCCACCAAAATAGCCGTGACACTTGATCGGCTTCTGATAGACCTTTAACCTTCTTTCGCGCTTCAGCCACTTGCCTTTCTGCCTCTTTCACCTGCATTTGAGTCGAATGTGGATCCTCAGCAACAATCGTTAAATGGCGGACCGCTTTAAATACGTCCAACTTTTCCTTACTTGAAATCGACTTGGCACCCATTTCGCCAATTTTCCTAACAAATTCACGGTACGATTCATCTAATAATATTGGAGCGTGTCCTGCTGCCTCATGGATCATATCAGGTGCAGGTGTATAGGCAATATTTTGGATTTTCCTTATTTCCGTTGCTATCGGTAAAATGCGATTAGCTAAAAAACCATAAAAGGCAGAGCCCGGGATTAACCCATCGATGGTCACAGCCCCCCAGCCGACTTTTGCTAGACTCGTATTCATGTCATCTACTTTCGGAATGGATTCGGTTTTGATTCCTGAATCTACTAAACCATTGACATAAGCAGGATGGGCAATCTTTTTCAAGAAATAATGATTTTGCTTCATGACGAACCGCCAAACGGCATGGTCGATTGGCGTATAGTGATGGTAATATTGCTTCGAAATAAATGGCTGTAAATGTGCCATGGACCTTTTTGTTGCTTTTCCAGTCATCTGAATCTTCCCCTTTTCAAAAAATATTGAAGATGGAGCATCAAGCTAGTGACAGCATTTTCGGACGCAACCGATCCTTTGCCCGTTTCATTCTTGTTTTTACCGTCGACATTGGCAGATCGCTTTGTTTCGCTATTTCAACTAGAGTTAAATCCTGATAGTAATAAAGATAAATAGGATAGCGATATATTTCGGGTAATAGGTTAACCTTTTCAGCCATTTGTTCCGCAGAAAATTTATGTAGGACTTCCTCTTCAGGAATAGAAGCGGGTTCAAACGATACTGAATACGAATAAACCCCTTCCTTCCAAAAATCCTTTGACTTATTTTCTTTCCGCCAATAATCTCGGCATTTATTAACGGCAACCGTATAAAGCCAACTTTTGTATTTACTTTGCTCCTTTATTGAAGGATATGCTAAATAGGCAGATAGTAAAACTTCCTGATAAAGATCCTCCGCAAGTTCTTTGTGTTTGACTAACGAAAAAATATATTTAAAAATGGAAGTTCCATATTCATTCACTAATTCTTCAAATGATTGTGTAAATCCTTCACGCATTTTAATTATCCTTCCCTTCTGTAAAAATAATCTTCATATTAATAGACGGAAAGGACTTGCTCATCCCCTACACTCTCCAAGCATTTTTTTATTCCTGATCACTCCGTTGCTTTTTGAATCATGCCTTTCATAAAAAGGGAAACACCAATCTTCTTACAAATCGTTAAATAATGCATAAGCGCTAATAAAACCGAGCCAGTATTCATCCCAATAATAACGCCATTCATTCTCCATTCCGGTGAGGAACCAAGCCAGAGGATGAGCGAAAAAGAGATGATAGTCGACCAAATGATATGAATAAATGCCTCCTTTATCAAGTCAAGGCCGATCAAAAAAGCCTGCATCGGCATGATAAAAAAGTGAAATAAGAAAAATGGCCAAAGTAATTGGAGGAAAACTGCCGATGTTCCGGTTTTAAAAAATAACGACGTAAGTTCAGGTGCAAAGAAGTAGAAAAGGGTGACGGCTGCAATGCCATATACAAGGGTAAGCTTCATTACCTGCTGAAGCATTTTTTGCAAGGTTGAATAATCCTTTTGAGAATAGGTTTTCGACACGGCTGGAATGAGGACAATCATTAACGAGTGGGCAATAAATGCCGGGAAGAAGCCAATTGATATAGCTACTCCCATCAGCATCCCAAATTGCTCGGTTGCGAGTACGCCGGTCATTCCAGAGTGTACCAAAGCCGCCTTAATTACGAATGGCTGAATCGCACCCGTGAACGCTGAAAACAAGCGTAAACCTGTTGTTGGAATGGATACCGCCATTAAACTCTTCCGAACTACCTTCCGATTCATATTGGAAAACGGCTGTCGTTTTAATTGTTGAAATTGAATAATAAACATGTAGATTAAATAAAGGAACACGACAATTTCACTGCCAATCAATGTGCCAATGGCGATTAACAATGCTTCCTCTGCATCAAAGGCAAAGAAGCGAAACAAGACAAACAATCCCCCAAGCTGAATCACTTTCCTTAAAAAGTTGGATACCGCAATTTTCCCCATCTGCTGCTTCCCCATGAAATACCCTCTGGCAACAGAAGTAAAAGAAATGACGGGAATAAGAATCATGACGAACCATCTAACATAGGGATGATACGTATTGAAAACCGGAATAAAGGGAATTATCAAGGTGGCTAATAAAAATAGGCCACACGTAAAAATAATCGTAATCGAAATCGCATGATAGAGAATATTCCGGTGATAACGTTCCTCTCTTTCGGCAATGAATTTAGAAATCGACACTTGCAGCTCAAAACTTGATAACAAGACAATCAAAAATATCGTTGGCAAAATGGACATATATAGCCCTAACCCATGGGACCCCAACTCGCGAGCAAGGATCATATTCACCAGGATTTCAATACCTTCACCTAAAAAAGCAGACCCCGCTAAAAAGAAAATCCCTCTGTAGTAAATAGCCACTTTCTAATTCCCTCTTTTCCTCTCTCACTTTTATTAATCTATGAGACAAGTACCGTGAATAGTAGGGAAAATTTTCATCCAACGAAAAAAAGGGCTGCATTAGCCCTTTTCCACCTTTGTCGTGCTGATCTGTTTTCCATCGTGTTTTTTTACTAAGATGGTCATGAAACCAATCACTGCTAGTAATAGTAATTGGGCAAGCGAGGTTTCCCAAGTTGGATATAGCCCGAGCCAGTCAATAAATGGAAAAGCATCAACCGTAGAGGTCGAAATCATTTTTGAAATCTGCAAGGCATGTATACTGATGCCAAGAATCTTAAATGACAAAAAGTAAATTAATATCGTCGCAGCTTTAAAAAATAAGCGAATCGGTATTTTTACACTGTAATGAATGATGACAAAACCAACGATGACTAAAATGATAATCGCTAATATAATACCAAGAACCAGCTGCATTAAACTAATATAGGGGGTAATACCAGCATAGAAGATAATCGTTTCTGCCCCTTCACGGAAAACAGAAAGAAAACTTATCAAGCTAAAGGAGAGGAGGCTTCCTTTGGCAATTGCCTGTTGCATTTGCTGATTAATGTATTTATTCCACTGAACGATACTCGACTTATTATGAAGCCACGCCCCTATTGTCAGCATCATCACTACCGCGATAACACCGACTAATCCCTCGATATATTCTCTGCTTGAAGCTGCCACGATTTGTGAAAATACAATGTTAATGATAATAGCAAGAATGGCACTGGCGATAATACCCGCGACCACCCCAAACCAAATCCACTTTTGTCTTGATGATTGGCCCATTTTTTTCAAAAAGGCAATTAATGTCACGACAATTAATAGACCTTCTAATCCTTCACGTAATAAAATAAGCGCTGCATCCCATAAAGAATAATTGGTTTTGCTCATTAACGGAGCGAGCCTTGAACTTATTTCATTAACAATGGCGCTAGCTTTCTCGGCCTTCACATTCTTTGAATTTAAGAGACTAATAGCGGTTGGAATCTTTGTTTCAATATCACTATAAAGCTTGCTATCCCTTGTCTGAACATCCCCTTCGACCATTGGCCATATTGTTAGGATTTCATTTAATTGATCACTCGCACTTTTGTAATCCTTTTGTGAAATTAGCTTTTCTGCTTTGCTTAACAATGTGGATAGGTCGGTTAGCGAGTAGTCCCCTTTGAGCTGTTTCGAACCATTTCCAGCCAAATAGTTTTCTACCTCAACTGTCAATTGGTCTATGTTTTGCTTGGCCTTTTCCATATCTGCCGGTTCCTGTGTAATAGCAATGCGAATCAGTGCCATGTATTTTTCAATGTTTCCATATGAAGCAATACTTTCATCATGGACTATTTTTTCCGAAGCTGTCCATTGATTCAGCAATTTTTGATATTGAGCCTTTAAACCCGCATCATTTTCTTTATTAAGCGATTCTTTAAAATGGTTGATTGATGGAATTAGCTGCTTTACTTGCTCCTTGCCTTTTGCTTTATCTGCGGGGTTTTGTTCTTTGTCATACAGTACAACTGCACTTGAAAGGAAGGAAAGACTTTTTGATAGTGCCTCTTTTTCTATATTATCTTTGGCTAATAATCTTTGAACCTCTTTTAGTTGCTTGTCAACCCTAATTGCCTGTTTACTATCAGCTTTCTTTATTGACTTCCATTCGTTTGCAAACTGTTCCATGTTTTTCGCTACAATGGTCTGTTCCCCATCCTTTGCTTTCATCAAACTATCGCCAATAAGGACGAAAAGCTCATCATGATTTTCTGCTGCAGCTACTGGCTGAACTGTTTGTAACAAAACGAATAACGTGATCATTAAAATAAATGGCTTCCCAATCTTAATCATACGTTGCATTTGTCTCTCTCCTCTATGAAAGGAAAAACACTAGTTAAAAAGTGTCTCTCCTATAAAACCGCCCTGTTTTGTTCCTGGTAAACATGCAAACATAGCACTGCCACGATGTGAAGTATACTCATTCAGCTTATCCATTTCCGAGAGTCTCTTTTGAATCGGAATAAATTGCTTACTTGGCGTCCGCTGGAAACATAAGAAGAGTAACCCTGCATCAAAGCTCCCTGTTTTCGGATCCATTCCATTGGAGTAAGAATAGGCCCTGCGGAGAATTTGCTCAGAACCATTGCCATGCGATAATCGTGTATGAGAATCACCAGGGATTGAATAGCTGCCATTTGCTTGTTTATGTTTCAAATCAAGTTTTTCAAATTCATCTTTTTGTCCAAGTGGTGCCCCGCTGGCACGGTATCGGCCAAATGTGGCTTCCTGTTCCTTTAAATTAGTACGATCCCAGACTTCGATAAACATTTGGATTCTTCGTACGACTAGATAACTTCCACCTGCCAGCCAGTTTGGGCCATCACCTTGCTGAACCCAGACATGCTCATTTACCTGGTTTTCGTTTTTCACATCGGGATTTACCGTTCCATCTTTAAAGCCAAACAAGTTTCTTGGTGTACCCTCTTTTGCATCAGCCTGCTTTGTCCGCTGAAACCCTGGCTGTGCCCATCTCAAAATAGCCTTGCCCCTTGCGATTCGAATCAAGTTTCTTACTGCATGAAAAGCCACCTGTGAATCATCTGCACAAGCTTGAATACATAGATCTCCTCCTGACCATTCCTCTTCCAATGCATCAAGCGGGAACTTAGGAAGATCGGCTAATTCTTTCGGCTGTTTTTGTTTTATACCAAACCGGTCTTGATTATCCTTAACAAAAAGACTTGGTCCAACACCAAAGGTAATCGTTAAATTGGAAGCTGAAAGACCAGCAGCCTCCCCCGTATCCTTTGGCGGAAGGAATTCATTACTGGAAAGCTCTCCAACAGGCTTCCCCTCTGACATTAAGGCTGCCGCCATTGTCCACTCTTTAAATAGCTTCACTAAGTCTTCTTTTTTGGAAGTTGTCACATCTAATGCGACGAAGTAAACATTATTTTGCGTTTTTGTAGTAATTCCGGCTTGATGTTTTCCGTAATACGAAACAACCTCTTTCGCCCCTGTGCTGGAGGCCTTACTTTCTGTGATAGACATCAAGCCACCTAAACCTGAAGCCCCAATAAGCACACCTATGCCGCCAACCCCGGCTGTTTTTAACATATCCCTTCGTGATATCGTTCCTTGAGAATCTGAGCTGCTTTCATTCTTCGCCATATTAGGACGCCTCCGTTACAATTCCTATTTGAGAAAGCGGTTCAGCTAGTGCATCAATAGCTTGGCTTAACTCTTTTACTTCTTCTTTTGACAAATCAGTATAAGATTTATAGCCGTCATCTTTTTTATGCTTGTTTAACAAGCTATAAACTTCATCAAAGCGGGCTCCAATTTCCTTGGAAAGCTCCGTATCTTTTTCCTTCAATGCTGGATTTAAAAGCTGATAAATCTTTTCTGCCCCCTGGACATTCGCGACAAAATCATATAAATCGGTATGGGAATAACGATCCTCTTCCCCTGTCACTTTTGAAGTAGATACTTCATTTAAGAGGTCGACTGCTCCCGTAATTAACATATCCGGTGTGACTTCAACGGTATCTACCTTAGCCCGAAGGAGATTCACATCCTTCATCAGCTGCTCAGCATACTGTTCATATCCCTTTGTTGTGTTTTCGTCCCATAATCCTTTTTCAATTCGGTGATAGCCGCCCCATTCTGCTTCCGGTACATCCCCTTCACGTGCATCAATCTTAGGGTCAAGGTCTCCAAACACTTCGGCAATTGGCTCTGCTCGTTCATAGTGCATTCGCGCTGGTCCATATAGTGCTTTTGCTTTATCGATTTCACCGTTTTTAACGGCTGTCGTAAATGCTTCCGTTGCTTTTACAAATTCCTCAATTTCTCCGATTGCATACTTACGGTATTCATCCGTTACCCCTTTTAGAGCATCGGCTGCAACATTCTTTGTTGTTTTTTCTTTTTCTGTTGTGGAAGTTGTATCCGTATTGGCACATCCAAATAGTAGGCTACTAGATAATAATAAAATTCCAGACAGTTTTATTAATTTCATATTTATGTATACCCCCGAATAATAATGATAATCATTTTCATTTATATCATACCAATAATTGAGAAGTATTTTCAATTGTATTTTTGATTTTTTTTAAAAAAATAAAAAAGGCTATCCAAAATACTTTTTAGACAGCCTTTTTCTGAGGTTCATTTTATTAACGAATGCTTAAAAGCATAAATGACCGCTTGGGTTCGGTCCTGGACGCTTAGTTTGCTTAAAATATTACTAACATGGGTTTTGACGGTCTTCAGTGCGATAAATAAATCATCAGCTATATCCTGATTGGTTTTGCCCTCCGCCATTAGCAGTAATATTTCCAGTTCCCGGCTCGTAAGGTCTTCATGTGGCAGATGTGTGTGTTTTTGACGCATTTTTACCATCATTTTTCCGGTTACTTCAGGTTCAAGAACGGATTGGCCATGGTATGTAGCTCGGACCGCATTGGCGATCTCACCAGCCTTCGAGGTCTTCAGCATATAGCTGGTTGCTCCGGCTTCAAGTGCAGGATATACTTTTTCATCATCCAAGAAGCTTGTTACAATAATCACCTTTGCTTCAGGCCACGCGTCGATTATTTGTCTTGTCGCTTCAATCCCGTCCATCTCTTTCATTACCAGGTCCATTAAAATGATATCTGGGCGGAGTTCAAGTGCAAGTTCCACACCTTTTTTTCCATTATCCGCTTCCCCAACAACCTCAATATCCGGCTGCGCCGATAAATAGGAAGAAACCCCAATTCTAACCATTTCATGGTCATCAACAAATACTACCCTAATCATTGGCACCATCTCCATTAATCATTACCGGAACTTTCACTTCTAGCCTTGTTCCTTTATTTTTCACACTAATTACCTTTAACGTGCCGCCCACTTCAACAGCTCGCTCATGCATATTTTGCATACCGTAAGAACCAGCCTTCATTTCGTTTACTTCAAAGCCAACTCCATCATCGACAATTCTTAAAATGACAAGGTCATCCCGTTTGACCATCAAAACCTCTAGCTTATTTGCCTTTGAATGTCTTAAGGTGTTCGAAACAGATTCTTGCAGAATCCGGAAAAGATGATCCTCTATTCCTTTATCTAAAGGAAAAGCTTCCACTTTCCAGTTTATATCCATTGTTACCTTTTGAGATAATTCGATTAATAGCTCCTCAATTCCTTCTTGGAGGGTTTTATTCTTTAAGGCAACAGGTCGCAAGTGTAAAAGAAGTGCACGCATTTCAAGCTGTGATTGGTGAATCATCTCTTCAACCAGCTTCAATTGCTTTGACTCCCTGTCATTTTCGGTCTGTTCTTTTGTTTCATTGATGGCTGACATCATCATTGATGCCGCAAATAATTGCTGACTGACAGAATCATGCAATTCACGGGCGAGACGGTTCCGTTCCTGTTCAATAATCTCTTGAATCCTTGCTTCCTGGTCTTCTACTTTTTCGGTTGCTAATCGTTGTGAAAGCTTTGCCTGCTCCGACATCTGTTTCCCAATTTTCTCAATCCGCTCAGCAATGATTTGCATTTCTGTAATCGCAGGCTTCCCTTTCACTTCTGTTTGTCTGCCTTCCTCTAATTGGTGCAGAGAGTGCTCAATCGCTAGGAACTGTTTTCGCCAGAAAAGACCTGAAATCCCTCCAAGTAAAATCCCTATCGCAATGCTAAAGACAGGAACAAAAATCACAATAGGAATATCCATGAAATGGCGATTCCATAACTCTGACCAGCCAATCCGGAAAACGAGAATAAAAACGGTCCCAACAATGATGGCGATGAGGAAGGAAAAGGCGAGACTCCAGACAATTTGCCGCTGGGTTGTACTCATATCCGGCTCACCTCTAAATTCCCCACGACGAGCGAGGTTAAGATTTTTACTTTATGCTCGGACTTTTCATAGCTTGGTGTTTTCAAGTGAAAAACTTGATTGAATATTTTCGAATTATGATTACCGAATACCGTTGTCGAACCTACCACACATGAATGGTGGATACTAACATCAATTTCATATGGCACAAGAATTTGAATATTACCAATGATATTGCGAATAAATATCACTGTTTCCCCTTCCGGCAGCATTGTGTAACTAAGATCGATAGTGGTATCGCCAATTCCAGTCTGAATGTTTACATCATTCCACTCATAAACACCAAAAGGAGTTTTTTGCTGGCCTAGGAAAATATTTTCAAACAGTGGCTTCGTTTGAACCATTGTCTCTTCTTGCTGGATTGGTCCAGGTTTGTTGATATCTGGGGTAATTTTCTTCGGGTTGTTTTTAGAATTTAAGAACTGGATAAAAAAGTGCAGTAAAATGGCTAACAATAAAAACTTAAATGTCATCATATTTAAAATGCTTATAATAAAAAAGATGATTCCCCCGAAGAAAAGGATCTTCCCCATCTTTTTACCAGCCTTTTTACGGCCAAGATAAATCATCCCGCCAGAAATAAAAAGAGAGAATATAAGCCCTCTGTTGAAAAATAAAATCTCCAATAGCAGGATAACTACACCGATTAAGACCAGCCATCCTATATAATCATTTTTGGCATTTTTAAACACTGGCTCACCCTCCCTTTTTATGGAATTTGGATTTTTTTGTATGAATAATATTAGATAGGTAAAAGGCGCAGAAACACTACGCCTTCTTTAGAATACCATGTTTTGAATTTAAATGGACTTGCTTTCTTCCAATTTCATTTCTTTTTCTAATTGCGCTACCCGAGCATCGATGGTACTTCGGTAGAAAGAACTGTTCATTTGGTGCTCTAAGCGGTCCAGATAGTTTTCAATGTCTTTAAACTTTGAGTAAGATTTATCTGAGTAAGTATTGGAATCGAGTACCTGGTTGATGCGAACGTTGGCGCGTGTTACATTTTCGCGCCCCATTAGTTCCATCCGGCGAAGATTCATGTCTTTAAGCTTGTGCTTCATTTCTTCATATTTTCTTTCTAATTCACTTAGCTGCTCTTTTACTTGTTCAAGAGAAGCACTTAGGCGCTGTGCACGGTCCGCATATTGTTGATACTCAGCTGACGCAAATTGGTTTAGCTCAGTTTCTCCTGCTTTCGAAGCAATTTCCGCTTGGTATTTCCTTTTGTCAGCTAATTCGCTGGCTTGGTGGTATTCTCTAGTAAATTCATCCTTCAACGTATATTGACGCTCTAACAGCTTTCTAACCTTTTCTGTTTCCTGTTCACACTGGCGAAGGTATTGGTTCAGTAAGGCAATTGGATTTTGTTTTTCCTTTTGATCAAGAGCCTCGTGTAAATCGGCAGTAATCGTGTTTTTGATTCTTGTAAATAAGTTTGTCATCGTTATTCTCTCCTTTAATCTTAATAATTTTTTAATTCATTCCATTGTTTTTCAAAATTGACGAATGGATCAGTTTCTTCTTTGATTTTCGTGTGCTTATTCTGGTTCCATTTTTTATAAACAAGGAAGAGCACATATGCTGCTGCGACACCAATAATGGCTGGTGCATTGTGTATAGAGGCCATAAGGACGATGAACCCGATGATACCAAGACCAATTTTTCCTCCAGTTGTTTCAGCCTTTAAAAACTGTTTGAATATGAAGTACAGGAGCACCAAGCTAACGAGTAAGCCCACCATCGGACCGATTGTTGAAAGCAAGATGACAGCTGCAATCCCGCCTACTAACAGTAAACCAAATTTTTTCATTTTGTTTTCACTCCTTTCTTTTCTTAATTTCATCTTACCTTTTTCCCTCGCTTTTCATAATTGCGCTTGAGCTTGATTTTCATATCGGTCTGGGGACGTAGAAAGGGTCAGTCCCTCAAGCAAATAGCTTGGAAACTGACCCTTTTATGCCTTATTTAGATATAAACATCTGTACCCAGTAATATCTTTGTGAGCCGCCCTGTGCATAGCCAACCCCAATATAGGTGGATTGCGCACTTAAAATGTTAGCACGATGACCAGAGCTATTCATCCAAGCTTGGACGACTGATGCCGGTGTAGTTTGCCCTGCGGCAATATTTTCAGCTGCCGAACGATAACTAATCCCAAAGTTCTTCATCATATCAAATGGACTTCCGTAAGTTGGACTCGTATGACTAAAATAGTTTTTGTCGCGCATATCCATAGCCTTATAGCGGGCCACCCTTGAAAGTTCCCAATCTGCAGTTAATGGTTTCAGACCATTTTTCGCCCGTTCTTGATTGGTTAACTGGATCACTTGACTTTCAATTGATTTAACCCCGCCTAGGTCAGGAATGGTTACTTTTTGACCTGGATAGATCAAATTAGGATTTTTAAATTGTGGGTTTGCTTGAATTATCTCCGAAATTCCCACCTGATATCTGACTGCGATTTTCCAAAGCGAGTCCCCTGGCTGAACGGTGTATATTTGCTGGGCAAAAGAAACACTTGGTATGCAAAAAAGAAAAAGTAAAGACAGAAAACTAATCCAAAAAGATTTTTTCATTTTTTCGCCTCCTCCGAATATATATTTTTGATTTCAAGCTCAAAATATACAGGGAACTGAAAAAATTAATTTTTGCTGTCCCTTAGCAGAGATTTCGGAGGAGCAAAATGTGAGAGATATTTCATGGATGACCTATATCATGTTAATTTTAGCTAGCTACCGTTTAACCCATTTAATCGTTTTTGATAAAATAACCGAATTTATCCGCAAGCCGTTTGTGAAAAAAGTGAAGGTTGAAACAGATGCTGGCACTGAAACAAAGGAAGTCCCGACATCGATGGTTGGTTATCTATTGAAATGCTATTGGTGTGCCGGCGTTTGGAGCGCTATTTTACTGGGTGGAGCATACTTACTTTTCCCGAAGGTTACTTTCGTATTTATTTTGATTTTCTCGATTGCCGGCGGTCAGTCCATTATTGAAACCTTTGTTGGCGTCAATATTAAAAAAGTCGATTACTTCTCAAACCTAAAGAAAAAGGAGTAAAACAAAAGCTGCGAATCAACGGAAAAATTTATCCCCCGAACGCATATATATTAGAAAAGCTCAAGCTCTTGTGCTTTTTAAAAAAAGGGGGATTTTGGAATGGCGGCTGTATGGTGGGTTACAACCATTGGTTTTCTTCTCTGCCTTGGATTCGTAGGTGGCACAATCTTTCATTTTTTAAGAGGGACCCTTGATTCAGAAGATGCTGTCCGAATTGACAAAATAAACGGTGATAAGGACGAATAATGGACATCTATTCATTTTTTTTGAACCCCGAATTAATCTGGGTTCTTTCTTTTTTTACCTTTTTCACATTATTTCCACACTTTAGGAAAAATTAAACATGAGTTCATTTTATAACTGGAGGAATACATATGAGTTCATCTGAAAAAATTCCACAATTCCCGAAAACGTACTGGCGTGAAATCGAATTACCTTCCTTCGATAAATTAAACGAAGATTTATCTTTCGATGTCGCGATCGTAGGCGCCGGAATTACCGGAATTACCGCTGCTTATTTGCTTTCAAAAGAGGGGCTAAAGGTTGCCCTGCTAGATGCTGGCAGCGTGTTAAATGGTACCACCGGTCATACAACGGCAAAAGTAACCGCACAGCATGGCCTAGTTTATGATGAATTTATTAACCATTTTGGCGAAGAAAAGGCTCGCCTTTATTTCGAGTCACATATGAATGCCATTCAATTCGTCGAGAATAAGGTGAAGGAAAATGGGATTGATTGTGATTTCAGTAAAGAAGATGCCTATATGTATGCAACGACTGAAGAATATACTGAAAAGCTAAAAACAGAATGGGAAGCCTATAAAACTCTAGGAATCGATGGTGCCTTAAAGGATACAATCCCATTTAATATTCCAGTAAAAGCAGCTTTAATGATGCAAAATCAAGCCCAATTTCATCCATTAAAATTTTTAAAATCACTTTTGGACGAGGCTGTGAAGGCCGGATGCTCTGTATTTGAAAATACTACTGCTACTGACATCGAGGATGATGATACCCAGCCAAAAGTAGTAACCAAATCCGGCCAAAGAGTCAGCTGCAATCACGTGATCATAGCTTCTCATTTTCCATTTTATGATTGGCCGGGGCTTTATTTTTCGAGGATGTATGCGGACAGGTCTTACGCAATTGGGATTAAAACCGATAAGGACTACCTGGGAGGGATGTATATCAGTGTCGACACTCCCACCCGCTCAATTCGCTCTACACCAATTAACGGCGAAAAGTTAATTATCATTGGCGGAGAAAATCACAAAACAGGACAAGGGATAGATACGATTAAACATTTTGAAGCACTCGAGGCATTTGCTGAAGATGTATTCGGAATAAAGGAATATGATTATCGATGGTCCGCACAGGACTTAGTTACCCTTGATAAGGTTCCATTTATTGGTCCTATCACATCAGAACGGGACCATATATTGGTAGCAACTGGCTATAAAAAGTGGGGCATGACCACTGGAATCCTCGCCGGCCACTTATTGACCGATTATGTTCTCGACCGGGATAACCCATACAAGCAGCTATATTCCCCATCCCGCTTCCAGGCTGACCCGGATTTAAAAAGTGTCATCACAACCAATGCCGATGTTGCCAAACACTTGATTAAAGGCAAGCTTGAATATACGGACAAGGCCCCAGAAGATTTGCAAGTAGGAGAAGGCTCCGTTGTTATGTTTAACGGAAAGAGAGCCGGTGCCTACAAGGATGAGAATGGAAGGCTGTATGTTGTTGATACCACTTGTACCCATCTTGGCTGTGAATGTGAATGGAATCGTGCTGAAAAAACGTGGGATTGCCCATGCCACGGTTCACGGTATGCCTATTCCGGTGATGTCATTGAAGGTCCTGCGAAAAAAGCGCTGGAATTACTTGCAGAGGAGTAGAATTTTGGGCTGTTTAAAAGATAACAACAGATTTTTAAACGATATCAACTAATTTTTTATGAATATCCATTGAGTCATTTATTTTTAAAGGTAACGCCTCCTTACTCAGTAGGAGGCGTTACCTTTTTATTTACTGTTTGGACGGTTTCGTTTTAAATCTTCCCCAGTTGAAAATTCCACCAGTTCCGAACTTGATTTCATAGGCTTTTTCGTATTGTTGTTACGCTGGGCATTGGCATTGCCTAGTTTCGTTTTTCCCACAGCTACCATCTCCTTTTTAAGAAATTCACTGATAGTATGGGTGAAAACAAGTAAACCTATTCTAGGACAGGTACCTTACGATAGCCTGTTAGTTGCTCAAAAGCATAGGCAACTTGTATTAAGAGCGGTTCACTAAAAGCAGTTCCTGCAAAAGTAATTCCAACCGGCTCACCCTCCGCCGTGTAACCTGCAGGGACAGCAATCGATGGATAACCAGCTTTAGCGCTGATATGTGAACCTTCATCGCTTGGAAAAACGATAACATCCAGGTCATATTTTTCTAAGGCAAAGTCAATACCTTGCTGTGTAGCATGATATAGGTCAAATTCCAGTGCTTCGACATATACAGCATCGGTTAAGGTTCCGCTCGTTTTTTCTGATTCCATCAGCACCGCCTGCCCGTACTTCAACATTTTTTCTTCATTTTGGTTATTAAACTCGATTAGGTCAGCTAATGTTCTTACCGCAATAGAAGGGTGTAATTGACTTAAATATGCATTTAGGTCAGGTTTAAATTCATACGTTAAAACATCATATTTCCACGCTGCTTTGGCCGAGGGAATTTCAACATTTTCAATGGCATCAGCTCCTGACGTTTTCAATACTTCTAATGCTGCAGCCACAACATTTTGCTTTTCCTTACTTAAACGTTCAATAAATCCTTCCAATACAAAACCAATTCTTTTTCCTTTCAGACCATCTTTCAAAAGGAACTCCGTAAAGTCAAATCCATTGAACGGGTTGGTTTTGGTGATGGGGTCGTGATCATCTTTTCCACATAAAGCATTCAAAAGAATGGCAGCGTCTTCAACCGTTCTAGCCATTGGACCAGCCGTATCCTGAGTATGAGCGATAGGAATAATCCCTCTTCGGCTAATTAAGCCCACAGTAGGCTTGATGCCAACTAACGAATTTTGACAAGCAGGATTTAAAATGGAACCCGATGTTTCCGTTCCGACTGCTGCCGCGGCAAAATTGGCAGCAATCGCAGCGCCAGAGCCTGAGCTTGAGCCGCCAACATCAAATTTGCCTGGTCCATACGGATTAAGAACCTGGCCGCCGCGTGAGCTATAGCCGCTTTTCATTCCAATCGCCATGAAATTCGCCCACTCTGTCATATTGGTTTTTCCAAGAATGACTGCGCCTGCTTTACGTAATTGCTCTGCCACAAAGGAATCTTGTAACGCAATTGAATCCTTTAGTGCAAGTGAACCGGCACTTGTATGCATTTTGTCGTGAGTATCAATATTATCTTTTATTAAAATGGGAATTCCGTGCAACTGGCTCCGTGGTCCTGATTCTTTCCGTTCAGCATCAAGTGCTTCAGCTATTTGCAAAGCGTCAGGATTGACTTCAAGAATGGAATGGAGAGGAATATCAAAAACCGAAAGTCTATGTAAATACATGAGGACTAGTTCTTTAGCTGTGAGTTCGCCACTCTCCATTTTTTCCTGAATCTGGCTGATGGTGATTTCCTCAAGCCACTCATCATGCAAATTTTTTAATTTAGGATTTTTCATCATTCTTACCTCCGTTTCTCCTATACAATTCAAGAAAAAATTAGAAATTCCTTTTTAAAAAAAGCAACTTAAGTTACACACCTTAACCGAGCATAGAAATGAATGGAATGTAAAAAGTACACCCAGAAAATAATGGTGGAGTGTGCAGAGCTGAACTCCACTAATTCAATGTGGTAAATGTTTGTTTTTCACTCCTAAAAGATAAACTGATATTTTTTTGTGACGCTTCGCATCGTTTCCCATACAAAAAGACAGTGGGATATCCGCCACTGTCTTACTTTATCGTTTTAACTTTTGACTTCTTTGTTCCTCAGCAATAATTTTACCTTGATAAAAAACTCTTTTATGAAGCGGAAGATTTAATTCCCGGCAATAGCGCTTCAATTCTCTTTCTTCCCTTTCGGTCACAAGTGAGATGACGGTTCCATTCGCTCCCATTCGCCCTGTTCTACCAGACCTGTGTACATATTGAGAAATATCCTTTGGAAAGTCAATCTGAACAACATGGGTAACCCCTTGAATATCAAGGCCTCTAGCCGCAACATCTGTAGCAATCAGCATTTTCATTTTTCCATCACGGAAAGCTTTTAATGCTGCTTGTCGCTCTAACTTCTTCATGTCACTATGCAGGATACCTGTTGAAAGTTCTTTAAAATGAAACTTTTCTTTAAAAACTTCGATTTCACCAATGTCATTGATAAATGCAAGCGATTTACTATCATCTAAACGAGTAATTTTTTCTAATAGCTTAATCTTATCTCTTTGTTCACAAAGAAAATAAATATGCTCTACTTCTCCGGAAGAGGCCACCTCATCCTTTTCAATTCGAATGACCTCCGGAGTCTTTGTAATCCCCATCGCCTGCTGTTCTATTCCAGGTTTCATCGTTGCCGAGAATAACACGACTTGACGGTCACTCATCGTTGATTTGACAATGCTTTGAACAGTGTTAAGATGCTCAGAGATAAGGAGCTGATCTCCTTCGTCCAAAACAATCATTTTCACTTCGTGCATTTTTACCTTTTTTTGCTTAATCAACTCAAGCAACCGTCCTGGTGTAGCAAAAATCACCTGAGGGCGCTTTTTCAATTTTTCCAGTTGGCGTTTTACGTTGGCGCCACCAATTATGGAGGTGCCTCTTATGGCGCTTCCTTCCGACCATTTCTGAAATTCTTGATAGACCTGCATGATTAGCTCCTGTGAAGAAGCGAGCACCACTGCTTGTAAGGCTGGAAGTTTGTCATCGATTTTATTTAACAATGGAAGTAAATAAGCGAGTGTCTTACCGGTACCTGTCGGTGATTCAGCAATCACATCTTTTCCATCTAAAATTATTGGAACAGCTGCTTCTTGAATAGAAGTAGGATGTTGAAACCCTGATTTTTCCCACGCTTCCTGCAAATAAGGCTTTAACGTATTTAACATTTTGTACTCCTTTAATTCAATATCTTTTTCTTATTATTTGTTTTTCGATATCTTATTGATACTATCGTATTAACCTTAGGGTGTCTAGTTAGGAATAGGAATCATGATGAAGTTTTAAAGTAGAGAACAATCCAGACCATATGGTACACAAGAACGGAGAAATAAAGGACACAGGTAGAAACCAATAGCTTTCTACTCCACCCTTTTAATGGCCTAAGGTAAAACAAACCGAGCAGCATGAGTGGCAAACAAATTTTAATCATATAGAAATAGAACCAGCTTTGATCAATCACTAATTTCATTGCTGGGTTTCCTTCCTCAACAACACCCGAAGCAAGCCCTATATGGGTCAGGATGGCATCCAACACACCTGCCATAACCAGGAATAAACAGAGTCTCATGGTTTCTCCTCGTTTCATATTATCAGTACATCCAAAATTTCTTTTTTCCAGCCTACAATTACGTAGTTTATTAAGAACATTATTAAAAATAAATGGCCGCTTTTAGGCAGCCACATATTTCCAATATTAATATTATACATTAAAACGCACAAAAACAACCTTAATAATGAACGATTTTTCCAATAAAACTGCTCTTCATGAGTAGCACATGTTAATCAAATGTTCGGAACGTTAATTTATACAGGTTCCGCTTTATTACCTCAGATTGAATCATTTTTTCATTAAAGCTAATTTGAATTTTTCCGCTTCCAGACAATATCTTCACTGTTTCCACACCACAATATTTTTGCATGCCGCGTTTAATTTTTCCTATACATCCAGAGCAGGCCACCTCATTTAATGCTAATTCAATCATCTTCATCAAATAAAACTCCCCTCTAAAGTTCAAAACGATTTTTCCATAAAGGATTGACCAAATTTCATACATTGTTCTTTTTCCGCCGCAGTTGGAGCAAGATCAATTTTTATACCATCCAGAACGACTTCTGCACCTAATTCAGCTAATTTTTCTGTTAAAATATCAACAGCTCTGCCGCGATGTTCATAGGATGAGTCACATGAGCCAAAGACTGCAGCCCTTTTTCCTGTTAAATTTAATCGGTCCATTTCATCGTAGAAATCGAGATATTCATCCGGTAAGTCCCCATCGCCCCAAGTATAAGCTCCCAATAGAATACCGTCATAGTCTTGAAGATCTACTACATCTACCTCGAGAATATCCTTTACCACGACAGAACCACCTGCCGCTTGTATCCCGTCACCAACTAAGTTAGCTATCTCTTCCGTATTCCCTGTCATGCTCGCGTATACAATTAAACAAGCAGCATTCATCAGCAACTCACCTCTTGTTTTTCTTTCATCATAATGGGAATCGTTCTCATTAACCTTGATCTGCATCAAGAAAACAATGAATTGATTAAAATCACTACATAGCGTCCATAAAGCAGATAATATTAAGCTTATAGACTGACAAATAGGGAGTGGGTTAAGAATGGGCTGTGAACATTGTTGTTCTCACCAATCTTCATGCATCACATCTGTTCCGGTATTTAAAGGGTTGAATGCGGCAGACCTACAATTGCTGCAAAAAGTAACAAGGAGCAACCAATTTTTTAAAGGGGAATATATTTTTCGGGTCGGAGAGCAGTCTGAAAAACTATTTGTGGTTAATGAAGGCCTAATTAAATTGACAAAAATGTCTGTAGAAGGCAAAGAACAAATTGTCCGTTTGTTGTTTCCAGGGGATTTCTTTGGGTTATTTTCAATCTTGAAAAATGAAAAACACTATATAAATGCGGAAGCTATCGGGTTTCCAACGGTGATTTGCTCTATCGATAAAAAGGATTTTCTGCAAACGATGGAGAATAATGCGGAGTTGGCTTACCGCTTTTTACTAGCCGTTAATGACCGTTTGTATGAAGCGGATGAGTCAGTGGGATTTTTGAGTCTGATGGAAGTAGAACAGCGGCTAGCAAGGGCACTTATTCTTTTTCATGAGAAAATGAATGCAGGCAACGAGGCCTTTACATTGCCAATAACGAAAAAGGATTTAGCCAGCTATATCGGCACAACCCCAGAATCAGTCAGCAGGAAGCTGTTAGCGTTTATGTCCCAAAAGTGGATTGTTATGGACGGCCGCAGAAAAATTCAGATTCTGGAATTGGACCAACTTAAACAGATAGCAGAATTGGATTAAAGCTCGTCTAATTTGACGGCCATAAGCCGGAAATGCATTGGATCCAGTTCGTTGACGATTACATTCAATCCCAATGATTGTAAATTGGCTATAAGCGGCTCTCCACGGTGGGGCAAATGGATTTCAAAAATGGTGCCTACTGGTGCGGCTTTGATAAAATTTAAAATTTCCCGTCGTGGGTGTTCCCCCTTAGCCACTCGTTCGCGGATATCCATCACGGCTTTTTTATTAACGATCTCAAACATAATTTCTGCTCTCCTTTGCTAAGAATTTATGCTTCATTCTATCACCTTCCTCTCCGAAAGAAATTGATTTATATCAACTTGGCTTTAGATTTCCAGCCACTAAAATAGAGCTCTAATTACTGTGGTTCCTGCTCTCCTCTAAAAATCAGGGTGGCTTTTGCAAAATTGTAATTTCGAAAGCTTTGTGAACATTGGCGGTAAATCGATATATGCAGAAGCAAATGGTGATAAAATGAACAACTATAAGATTACAATGTAACGGAGTTGAAAATGATGTTTAAAAAAATGTCGCTTATCGCTTCTCTGTTTTTCTTTCTATTAGGGACAAATGTTTTTGCCCAATCACATATAGAGGATTCTTCTAAAAAAGAAGGTTCAGTACTTCCACAAACGCATCCACAAATTTCATCATCCTTAGTGATAACAGCTTCAAAGAATGATGCACCACCAAAAGGTTCAGCAACGGATCAGTCCGATAAAGGTAGAAACCCTGCATCTTCACATACAAAAAAGGCTAATACAGTAAATCCTTCATTTAAAGACTACGTTGTACCGGTTACTGTCGGTCTAATAATCATCGTCGGCTTCGGAAGCTACTGGTTAATCTTTAGAAGGAAACAAGTCTAAAAGAGACTTCGCTAAACCTCTATCTCATCCAAACAACTCGTTCACCCAGTTTACTTTTTTACTATTTATATGAAAAATAGGTTTTTTGAAAATATCTTTGCTGGATGAAAATAATAAGTATTTAGAATAAAAATAGCACATTCATAAGAATGTGCTATTTTTCTAGATCCAATATGATTTATGTGAATTACTTCTTCGCAGCTACGAAGCTTAAAATGGTTCTCTTATATTGTATTTACGAAGTATGGTTTCTATTTTCATTCCCTTGCTAATGTCGCCTTTTGCCTTTACTTTTCCAGTCAATAATGCCATGGTGCCACTTTGTTTTCCTAATAGAAATTTTTTGAAGTTATCATACGATAATGCCATCGTCACAGTAGGAGTAGATTCTACTCCTTCCTTAATCGTTAATTTTCCATCATGAAAATAATGCTGATATGTACCTTCCGCCTCACCGTGAATGTCATATTGGACAATAGCTTCAAAGCCTTGAATCGGTCCCGGATTTTCATTGAAAATTTCTTCAATTCTTATCATTAGGTCTGCTAAAGAATACTCATCAACTTTTTTGGCCATGGATTAACTCCTCCTTGAAATGTAAAAAACTAAAGCAATTCCCTTACTAACATGATACTAATACCTATCCGTATCTTACAATGAATATTTTTCGAACATTTTCGAATATTACCTAATTTGTGAAAAAGCTCACGGATAAGTGAGCTCCGAAGGGAGGTTCATGAGGAGTAGTACTTGAATGCACAGCTTTTAAATTGAGAAGGCTATGGTCAGGAAGCTTTCGGCTAAAAAAAAGACAGCCAGGTAAATGGCTGCTAATTGGACAATGACCTAATGACCGATATATAGTGCATCTGGAATCAATTCTTTCCATTCTTTATAAGAAATGATGGTATCCCAGTGGCCTGTCATTTTTGCAATCCCAATAATAACGAAGAACAGGACGAAGAAGGTTACTGGAACAAACCATTTATTTACCTTTTTATTGGCAACCGTCATATTTAGCGTATCCTTAACAGGGCAGGCTTCCACACATGACATACAGGCGGAACAATTAAGTGAATTGACTTTTTCAATTTTATGAACCTGCAATCTTTGCGGGCAAACCTTTGTACACATTTCGCAAGATGTACAGGTATCTTCATTACGTTGTATTTTTGTTATTCTAAAAATACTGCCAAGACCGATCAAAGCACCATATGGGCAAAGGAACCGGCACCAAAAGTTTCTGAAAAATAAAGATAGAATAAAGATGACAATGACAAATTTCAAAGTAAAGCCGCCAATATTTAGGAATAACAAAAGCATTTTTACATCGGAAACCTTATTATAGGGATCCACGAGAAAGCTTTTGGCGCTGAAGATATCCATTTGAATAACCATAGCTACAAAGAACAGCAGCAAAACATATTTTATAGGTGTTAATAACCAAACCAGCCATCGTGGAAGCTCAAAATTCTTTTTAAAAATTTTTCTTCCAAGCCATCCAATCAATTCTCCAGCTGTACCTACAGGGCAAATCCAGCTGCAGAAGGATTTACGAAGAAGAAAGCCTGCTCCAATAAAAAATGCAAGCAAGACAAGCCCAGCGGGATGAATGGCATCAAATTCCCCACTCGTCAGCCAAACCTTCAGAGCAACTAAGGCACTGATTGGCAAAAAACCTTCCACTGCAGATGGTCTTTCGACGAAAGGCGTCTTTCCGAGCGTTTCAAAATGCTGATAAAATTGATAAAACTGAAATCCTACATATAGTAAAAACAAAAGAAACATGGCTTGAACGACATATCTTGTGGTTTGAACCGGCTTACGTTTCAATTGTTTCTTGTACCACGCTACTGATTTCATCACGATTCCTCCATTCTTCGTTACTTTTACTATAAAGAAGGGAAAAATCAAGGTAAGTGATTTAGATCATTGCAAAGATCCAATTCAAGGAAATGTCATATTGATGACTTAAATCTGTCAAATATTCATTTATTATTGTCCTTTCAAACGTGTAAACGGTTAATACAAAACTTGGATCAACCCTTAAAAACACTAACAGAAACAGTTTCTTATTTTTCTGATGCAAATAAAATATTATTTTCTTTCCTAACTTCTTCAGTAATCCTTAGTACTAACTTACTCCAACTTTTTAATTCTTCATATTCTTGAACGTTTTTTGATTCAATGATCTTGGCAATATTTATACATTCATAGACCATGTCTTGTTCTTCTTGCTCCACACTCAAGATTTGACTTTCTTTTGAATGGCGGTCGATGAATTTAATGTTCGAAATTGGTGCTGCATCATCAAGGACAAAGGTACCCTTTTCCCCGTGTATTTCACATGGAATCATCGAATCTGATATTTTCGAACAAAGGATGGTACAAATAAAGGAATCATATTGTAATACAAGTGTGCCACTGCCGTCGACACCACTTCTTAACAGGACAGGGTGATAGGTTACCCTTTGAGGTTCGCCAAACAAGCCAACTGCCAAATAAAGCGGATAAACGCCCAAATCAACGAGCGCACCACCCGAGTAAGTCGCTGAGAAAATATTTGGTTCCTCCCCTTGTAAAAATAGATCATAGCGGGAGGAATACTTCATATAAGTAAGGATTGTACTTCTAAGCTCTCCGGCCATATGGAGTTTTTCTTTTAATATTTGGTAATTAGGTGTATGGATATTGCGAATCGCTTCAAACAAAAAAACACCATTCTCCTCAGCTGTCCGGTAAGCGATCTCTAATTCAGCTGTATTTGAAAAAATCGGCTTTTCACAAATGACATGCTTTTTATTTTTCAAAAAAGTTAACGCTTGCTCAAAATGGACAGAATTAGGGGAAGCAATATAAACTGCTTCAATCTCTTTGCTATTCGCCATGTCTGCTAAATGGGTATAATAATGGGGAGCGTTATTTTTATCAGCAAACTGCTTGGCCTTGTCTTCTGTCCGCGAATAAACCCCAACTAAATGGAAGAATCCGCTAAAGTTTGCTGCTTGGATAAAGGATTCAGTTATCAATCCTGTTCCTACTGTGGCATAATTAATCATAATAATCCCCTTTCTATGTATACATCTTTAAAATAATATTTTAGTCCATTTCAGCCTTCCTTACCATTTTTATCTTTAAATCAACTAAATAATTCCACACTTGGGGTGTTTTACTGATGAATTGTTGGGAACAATGGAAAAATATCAATATTTATGTTATTTATTAATAGTAGATAAGATGAAAGAGGTTGAAAAGTGTGGACAATCAAACATCAAATTTTATTAAAGATATTATGATAAAAGATTTGGAATCAGGTCATCACAGCAAAATCGTAACTCGTTTCCCTCCAGAGCCAAATGGATATTTACATATTGGACATGCAAAATCAATTATCATCAATTTTGGCTTAGCCGATGAATTTAACGGAAAAACCAATTTACGCTTTGACGATACAAACCCAACAAAGGAAGATATCGAATATGTAAATTCCATTAAAGAAGACGTAAAATGGCTGGGATTTGAATGGGATGACTTATTATTCGCCTCCAATTATTTCGAGGAAATGTATAACAAAGCTGTTCTTTTAATTAAAAAAGGACTGGCATATGTAGATGATCTTACTGCTGACGAAATCCGTGAATATCGCGGCACGCTGACAGAGCCAGGGAAGAATAGCCCATACCGCGAGCGATCCATTGAGGAAAACCTTGATTTATTCGAGCGGATGAGGAACGGTGAGTTCGCTAACGGTCAAAAGGTCTTGCGGGCAAAAATTGATATGGCCTCACCAAATATTAATTTGCGTGACCCTGTCATCTACCGAATCTCCCATGCTACACATCATAATACGGGCGATAAATGGTGCATTTATCCCATGTATGCTTTTGCCCACCCACTTGAAGATGCGATTGAGGGTGTCACTCATTCGATTTGTACGATTGAATTTGAGGATCAACGTCCCCTTTATAATTGGGTTGTGGAACAAAGTGAAATGGAGAACACACCACAGCAAATTGAGTTTGGCCGCTTAAACGTGTCCAATACGGTTATGAGTAAACGAAAGCTTAAACAATTGGTAGACGAAGGGTTTGTTGATGGCTGGGATGACCCGCGAATGCCAACCATTTCCGGGATGAGAAGAAAAGGGTTTACCCCTGAATCCATTCGTACCTTTGTTAGTGAAACAGCGATTACTAAAAACAACAGTACTGTTGACTCGCAAATGCTCGAACACTTTGTCCGTGAAGATTTGAAACTTAAAGCACCGCGGACAATGGGTGTGATTAACCCTTTAAAAGTGGTCATCACCAATTATCCAGAAGGCCAAATTGAATTACTTGATGCTGAAATCAACCCAGAAAATCCAGAAATGGGGATGCGGAAAATTCCGTTTTCTCGTGAAATTTATATCGAAAAAGATGATTTTATGGAAGATCCGCCCAAAAAATATTTCCGTCTATTCCCTGGCAATGAGGTTCGCCTTAAAAATGCGTATTTCATTAAATGTGAAGAAATCGTCAAGGATGCGAACGGGGAGGTTGTCGAGTTGCGCTGCACATACGACCCGGAAACCAAAAGTGGTACTGGCTTTACTGGACGCAAAGTAAAAGGAACAATTCATTGGGTAGAAGTAACACATGCGGTTCCAGCTGAATTCCGCCTATATGAACCGCTTATTTTGGACGAAACAGAAGATGACAGTGATAAGGGGACAACTTTCCTTGATCATGTAAATCCAAAATCATTAGAAGTGCTACAAGGTTTTGTTGAACCAAACATGAGAGAAAGCAGACCGCAGGAGAAATTTCAATTCTTTAGACACGGTTACTTTAATGTTGATCCAAAAGACACGACAGTAGATAAGCTTGTTTTTAACCGAATCGTTTCCTTAAAGAGTTCGTTTAAAATATAAAAAAAAGGGTTTCAGGCACCAAATAGTGCCTGAAACCCTTTTTTAAAAGATTAGAAAGTGTAAAATTTTCGACTTTGAGAATTGTCCAGCCCTTACGTCGCTGACCAGGGCGCTTGCGCTTTTCTTAATTCTCATCTGAAAACGGCACTTCTAAAATAATTTTTGTTCCCTTCCCAGGTGAAGTAGTAACCATGAGCTCTCCCCCGACTGAGCGAGCCCGTTCATCCATGCTGAAAAGTCCGACACCTAGGGATGGCTTTTCCCGGTCAAATCCCATTCCTTTGTCCTCTACCAATACCCTAACCACATTGTCCATCTCTCTTACCGTGACCGTTGCTGTAGAAACATTTGCGTATTTCCGGATATTCGTTAGTGCCTCTTGAATAATCCGATAAATGGTCAGTTCTATACTGATATTTAGACGGCGATTTAAGACACAATCAAAATAAACATCGATATTATAATGGTCTGAATAACGGGATAAATAAGAACGGATGGCTGGTACTAAACCAAGGTCATCTAAAACAGATGGGCGCAGCTCCCATGAGATTTCACGAATCTCCTCAATTAGTTGTGTGGCTTCCTTTTGCATTTGCTGTAGCAATGGATGATCCATTTCAGACAGCAAACGATTAATCGTGATTAAGTGGCTATAAAGATTTTGCCCAATTCCATCATGCAAATTTCGCGACAGACGCTTTCGTTCCTCTTCCTGTACATCAATGATGGTTGTCATCATTTTTTGTAATTCCTGCTCTACACGTTTTCTTTCGGTAATTTCATAGCGAATCGCCAAGTACTGATAAGGTTTCCCTTTTTCGCTTAAAAAAGGAACAATTGTTGTATCGACCCAATAGTACGTACCATCTTTTGCCCGGTTGCGGATTTCACCCTTCCATACTTTCCCTGACCCAAGCGTTATCCACATGTCTTTAAAAAAGTTTTTTGGATGGTAACCTGAGTTTATGATTCTATGGTCGTTGCCCACTAGTTCTTCCCGAGAGTATTTAGAGATCTGACAAAATTGATCGTTCACATATGTAATCATGCCCTGCGAATCGGTGATGGCAACAATTGATGAGGTATCGAGGGCAAATTTATAATCTATCAGTTCATTTTTCATTTGTTGAAAATCAACATCCATTTCCATCCCCCGCATCACAATAAATGCTTCTTTAAAATCTGTTCCAAGGATAGAGCAGACGCCTTTACCTTTTCCTGCTCCTCTTCGCTAAAGGAATATTTTTCCCTTTTCCCGACAAGCAAGACCCCTTTTGGAACATGATTAAAAAATATAGGAACTGCATAAGAGGATACAAGTTTTTCAGCAAGTGCAATCGGATAATCCGTCATTTTCCCAAAAATATCGTTTGGATAATCTGTCATCATCATTGGGCTTCCACTTGAAATGATTTTTCCGGCAATTCCTTTTCCGAAACGAACCGTTATTCTTTTGTATTTATCATTTAAATTGCCTGTTGCATAATGCCATCTGACATCAGGGCCTACTTTATTTTGAATGGCCAGCCCGACAAAATCGCAGCAGGCCACAGCCTTTAGCTCGGAGCAAACATCGATAACCTCTTGCAATTCCCTTAACTCTGTCATCCTATGTGATTCCCCTTAAATATCATAACCTAATAACCCCTTTTTAACGGCATATTCCACGAGCTCAGGTCTGGTTTTCATTTGCAATTTTTCCATCAAGTTTCCTTTGTGGGTCTCTACAGTTTTCACACTAATGACCAGTTGCTCTGCAATTTCTTTGTTTGAGTATCCCTTGGCAATCAGCGTTAAAACTTCCCTTTCCCGGTCTGACAAAAGATTGTACCTATCATTACCATCATGCCTGACACCAGCCAAATATTCCTCCATTAATCGCTTCTGTGCTGAAGGATGAAGATAGGCATCTCCTGCAGCAACCGATTCAATTGCCGCCAGCAATTCATCGTGTGGGGCACTTTTTAAAATACAACCCGAAGCCCCGCCTTGAATCGCTCGGAAGAGGTATTCCTCATCATCATGCATCGTTAAAATAAGAATATTAATCTCTGGCATCAGCTTTTTCAATTCAGTGGTCGCCGACAACCCGTCTTTACCGTGAGGCATGCTTAAATCCATCACTACGACATCTGGCTTTAACTTTAATGCCTTTTTTATTCCTTCATTGCCTTCAGAAGCTTCACCAATCACTTCCACTTCTGGATTTGTATTTAGCAACATTTTAAGGCCCATTCTAACAACAGCATGGTCATCAACCAATAGGATTTTTATCAATTTCAACTCTCCTTTACGTCCTATAAAGGTAGGGACAGTTCAATAGAGGTTCCTTCTCCTATCTTAGAGGAAATCAGGCATTTTCCGCCAGTTAGAAGCATTCTTTCTTTCATCGCTGCAATACCTGATGCATAATTGTCATCTGTATATTCCTCAAGTTGGAATCCATTACCAAAATCATTGATAGTTATTTCTAGCTTATCCTCTGTCCATATAAAGCTCATTTTCACATTTGATGTATCCGCATACTTCACAATATTTGTTAGTGCTTCCTGACATACCCGAAACACAGCAATACTGTTTTTTTCCGGTAGCACTTTTTCCTCACCAGTTGATTCTAAATCCACCAAAATTCCAAATGTCGAGGTATATAACGTAAGATAGCTTTTCACAGCAGGAAGTAACCCAAGCGTTGTTAGGGCAGGAGGATGCAGTTCAACAGAAAGAAGTCTAATTTCTTGGATCGTTTTTTCAATCAGTTGTTCCATTTCCTCAAGATAATTTTTCATATTCGGCTCGCTGACACCAGATTTGACATACTGTAATCCTGTTAAAATACTATATAGGTTCTGTCCGACACCTTCATGTAGTTCCTCTGAAATCCGCTTAATTTCTTCTTCCTGTGATTGGATAATATAGGAGCTTATCTGTTCCTTAGGTTGTATACGCTCCATTCCATTCACCCCCTCCATTTTATAAAAAAAAACAGGCTTTTCTTTAAAAAACCTGAATCTCTTTTATTATATAGGTTAAACCACTTTCTTGGTCAAATGCTGACCATTGTCCTTTAAATTCATTCACAAGACTTATCAATGGGACGGCCAGAAAATTTATATCGTTGAAATAAAAGCGAATATGGGTTCCGTCAGGACAAGGTTGAACTTTTTTTATTGTTTTCTTTACTGCTGGGGCCTGATCTCCGCCATCCTGATCTTGAATCGAAATTTCTACAGGTATGCCTACGAATCGCTTTACATCATCTAAGTTAATGGGTTCCACAGCTATTGCATCCCTTCACGACAGGATAGATGAACATCTTGTAGCCCTGCAAATACTCCCAAAACTTCTCTCCTGCATGCTCTTCGATGTATTGTATGGTCTCTTCTTCAGAAAACCAATCGCTCATTCCTTTAATTTCTGCAACAACCATCTCGGCACCTTCGATTGCTTTTTCTTCTAAAAACCAATTTAACCGTTTCTTCGCAAAGGTGTTCTTCAATAACTCGTCAATTTCAGCTGCAAAGCCGCCTGATTCTGGCCGTACGAAACAAAAATCAATATAGGTTTCACTAGTCATTGACATTCACACCTTTTTTGTAAATAACGAATGCTACCGGAAATAAAATAACGTTGATGACAGCTGCAATAATAGTATTTGTGTAATTCTCATAAAAATATTGATGGACCATATACTGCGTAAAAATAATGTTCAGCATCAAAACGACAAGTAGGAGAGCTACAGGTACGTAACTACGCTTCATAACGTTTCACCCCCACAGCATAAACCGTACCATTTTCTACTTTAACATAAATTTCCGGAAGTGGACGTCTTGGTGGACCAGCAATGGGTTCACCCGTATTCACATCAAATTTCCCATGATGACAAGGGCAAAGCATTTCACCTTCATCCTTTTTCCAGAAAACAGGGCAGCGAAGATGGGTACAAGCATTTTGGTAGGCAACGTATTTTTTCTCTGAGAGGCGGATTAAGATCGCACTATCATGTTCTCCTGGAAAAGCAAAATCTACGGCATCTCCAATTGCCAGGGACTTTTCTTCGGTAATTTTTTGCTTTGGATACTTTTTGTCACCGAGACCTGTAAGTTCTTTTGCTGCTAATGCCCCCCATGGCAATGAGGAAATAGCAAATACTCCGGCTGCACCAACTAGTGTTTTCATGAAACCTCGGCGGTCAAGCTTTCTTTCATTGTTGCGATTTATATTATGTGTATAGTTATCTTCATTGAACGGGATTTTATTATTTTTATCTGTCATCTTTAATCCCTCCTAAAACAATTTAGTGACGCCCTGTAGGATACCAGGGAGATTCACTTTTACATTTGTTTCGCCTTCTAAATATGGCAGGCTTGTTACCCATTTGCCATTATCAAGATTGAATTGCTTTTGTTTTGCTTCAATTTCGTCATCTGTCAACCATTGCAACGTGTTTGTTGGGCAAACACTCGCACACATTGGTGGAATACCGTCTTTCGAGCGGTCGATACATAGATCACATTTATACATTAAATTTTGTTCCGTATCAAACTTCGGAATCCCATATGGGCAAGCAATCGTACAGTTTTGACAGCCAATACACTTTTCCACAAGCGCCGAAAGTACAGCTCCTGTTTCGTGAATTTGGATGGCCTGAGCGGGGCAGCTTCTCGCACACGCTGGATTCACACAGTGAAGACACATGAGAGGCATCGTTTGACGGTTCACAAATGGGTTCACATCGTACACATAGTTACGGTTACGTTCCTCATGCCCACCGCACTGTGTACAAGCAGCCAAACAGGAACGGCACCCTATACAGTTTTCAAGTTCTAAATATAGCCTCTTCTTCATTTACTGCACCGCCCTTGTTTTCATTTTTTCAATCTGCGCTGCACAAGTTTTAAATTCTGGCATCCTTGAATAGGGATCAAGTGCACCGATTGTCAATAGATTAATAGATTTTTCATGACCCCAGTGGTATGGAACAAACACGGTATCCTTCCGAATGGCCTCTGTAATTTTCACTTTATAGGTTGCTTCCCCTCTACGAGTATAGAGACGAACGTATTCTTCATGTTCAATGCTGTATTTTTCTGCTGTTTCCGGATGAACTTCTACGAATGGTTCCGGGCACATATCACGAAGGAATTGAATTCTTCTCGTTTGATTCCCTGATAAATAATGATAGACGACCCGTCCAGTTGTTAAGCGCAATGGGTATTTTTCATCCGGTTCTTCTGCTGAAGGTCTGTCTGGCAATGCGAGAATCTTTGCTTTTCCATCTGGATGATTGAATTTTTTATCTAAGAACAAATGCGGTGTTCCGGGATCAGATTCATCTTTACAAGGCCAGAACACGCCGTCTTGCTTGTCAATTTTTTCCCAGGTTACGCCGTAATAATCAGCCGTTCCACCTTTAGAAGCGACACGAAGCTCATTAAATATGTCTTTGGACGTTTTTAAATGGGAAAAATATTTTCCTCGGCCTAGGCGCTCTGCAATTTCTATTTGAATCTGCCAGTCTGGCTTTGATTCACCAAGCGGCATTTGTGCTCTGTTAATCTTGATGATTCTTCCCTCTACATTTGTTGTGGTACCTTCATCTTCCGCCCAAGTGGTTGTAGGGAGCACGACATCTGCAAATTCAGCAGATTCTGAAAGGAAAAAATCAACGCATACCATGAAGTCTAAGTTTTTCATCTGTTCACGCACATAATTCTGATCAGGTGCAGAAACAGCAGGATTTGAACATAATAGGTATAAAGCACGAATGGTCTTTTGCTCCATTAATCCGAACATTTCGAATGCAGACACACCCTCTTTTGGCATTTCTTCCGGTTCGATGCCCCAAACCTTTGAAACATATTTTACATGATCAGGATTCGCTATTTTACGGTATCCGGGAAGTGCATCAGCTTTTTGTCCATGCTCACGTCCCCCTTGACCGTTTCCTTGTCCAGTAATGGTCGCAACACCCGATTTAGCACGACCAATTTTCCCAGTAACAAGTGCCATATTGGTATAGGCAGAAACGTTATCTACCCCTTTAATTTGTTGCTCAATCCCTCTGGCAAACATAACAATCGCATTCGGTGCTTTTCCGTACAATTCGGCCGCGCGGATAATTTTTTCTGGTGCCACACCTGTGATCTCACTTGTATATTCTGGCGTGAATTCTTTTACTAGCTCCTTTGTTTCTTCAAAGCCATTTGTGTGATTTTTTACAAATTCTTCATCAGCATAGCCATTTTGGATTAGTAAATTTACAATCCCATTGGCAAGTGCAAGGTCTGTACCAGGCTTTAAATCAAGATGGAGATCAGCTCTTCTGGCAACTGGCGTTTCCCTTGGGTCAGCAACAATCACATAGCCGCCCCGTTCTTGAATTCCCCAAACCCGGAACATCATCGTCGGATGGCAATCCGCGGTATTACTTCCTGCAAGAAAAATACAATCGGTTTCATGTACATCCGTCCATGGAATTGTTGAACCTCTATCTATACCTAATGAGCGATTTAAACCACCTGCTGCACTTGCCATACAGAATCGGCCATTATAATCAATGTAGCGTGTTTGGAGTCCAACACGAGCAAATTTCCCCGTTAAGTAACACTTTTCATTTGTCATTGAAACACCGCTATATACTGATAATGAATCTTTCCCATAATTCTTTTGAAGCTCGGTGAATTTTTTTACGATAAGCTCGTATGCCTCATCCCAGCTCGCTTCACGGAAGCCATTTTTCGTACCTTTTAATGATTGATCATCACGAATTAACGGTTTTAATAACCGATCTTTATTATTTACTTGTTGGTAAGCAGTAACTCCTTTTGGGCACATCTTTCCTAACGTGACCGGCCAATCATATCGAGGCTCAACCCCAATAATCTTGTTTGTCTTTGTATTTACCCTTAGGTTCATCCCACATTGCATGGCACAATAACTACAGTGCGTCTTGACTAAAGTTTCATTGGGATGGTTTAAGTTTTCGATTTCTTTAAAATATTTATCTCTTTCGTTCTTATAATTATCCCTTTGCATTCTGGTTTGCCTCCTTAACCTTCACTTGGTGGGTTGCGAATCCTGAGAATCTAGCAATTCGATATTTTCTGCGGCATGGCAGGCACAATTCAGCAAGATTAAAGCCATCATTCATATTAAATTCGATCTCGTTGACACCCAATACTTGAATGACATCGTTTGATTGTTCCAATGATACAAAGTGCTCACCGCACACCTTACATTCCTTCATATGTTTTTCTCCGTAATGTTCGCGGTAATTTCTTGCAAGGACGCTCATTGGGCGGAAAGGAATGTGAGCAAGCTTTCCGAATGGTAAGTAGATTAACGTTACAATTACTGAAAATTGGTGAATTAACGACATTTGCGGCTGCATCCAACCATGTAGCACAACGTTCTGGAAGGTAAGTAAAAGTCCAGTTATCGAAATGAATAATAGTAGATAAAGCGGAAGAAAATCGTACATAAATTTTTGCTCCGCTCTTGCCTGCATGTTTTTCAAGCGGCGATATAGTGCCATACAAACACCCGCCGTAACCATGATTGCTGCAATATTTAAGGCATTATAGGATAGCCAGGCGATTATTCCTTCTGCTTTTACGTGCATGACGTTCATTCCAAATAACACGATGGTATAGTAGCCATTGTCTTCCATTGTAAAGTACATCCAGCTAAACACTAATGGGAACGTTACTAAGCAGGCAAGGACGCAGCCCCAGCCGATTAAGATATGCTGAACCCAGCGGTAAACTCCGCGATTGCGGATGAAATCGTAAATTGCTAAATGGTTGACTGCTGTTTTTGGCGTGCTTTTTTTAAACAGCAGTTTTAAGCCCTTTTTGATAAAAACTTTGGTTGGCGGTCTTTCGCCCCATGCGATAAACCTATAGAAAAATCCACCGATAAAAACGATTGTTCCGATCATATATCCGTACAAATTCAAGTCGACGTGGGTGAACATTCTTGTACCGATAAAAGTTAGAATCACTAGTCCAGCAACCGTTAGAAACATTGATTTAGCAAAATGTGAAGCAAAGGCATCATTGACTGAGTTTCCAGTTTTTTTAGTTGTTGAAGTATTAGCCTGCATTTCCTGCTCCTCCTTAAAAAAAATAACACTTCCGTTTTCTTATCTTCATTGTAAGAAAAACAGTAGTGTTATCTATATAGGGGAACTCCCCTATCATCGGGGGGAAAAACCCTTAGAAATTCATATTTAGACAAAGTTCCGTCACAAAGCTAACCATGGATATATTTTTTCCGCCAAGAGTAGAGTAAAAGCAGCAATCCAATTAGGATTTGCATGGAGAAAAGCAGAGCATCCCAAAAAGGAATAGATGCCGATCCTTCTGAAAAACCTGGGAGAACCATTTTCCAAGCAAACAATACTTGCGGGATATAATATATTACAAATAGTCCCATGGTCAAAAATACACCAACAAAATAGAAAATAGAATAGAGGATGACTGTCTTTCTTTCTTCAGCGAAAACAACCTCGCTCTTTGAAACGGATGGTCGAAACGGAAGCCATTTTCTAATCATTTGCTGGGCATTTTCCATCAAATTATAGCAACCAGATACATTTTCAAACACGTAATAGAAATCTGTTTTCATATACATACAAAGTTGATATAACATGCGAATGAATGTATCTAACACCACCACATTCATGATACTCAGTAATATTCCTGAGCCATCAGCAAAGATTAGCTGACTAATTAAGGCAAGTGAGAGAATAACTGTATCAAAACAAAGTCCGGCCAGATATAATATATTTCGATCCTTTGAAGGAAGTTTCCACACAGTCGACATATCCGTTTCAAAAACAACAAGGAGTAAACGGTGGCCAACTTCCAATTTAGTTGGGAGATTTTGCGCTCTCATCGCTAAAACATGTCCAAATTCATGGATTAATATTAAACAAATAGTCAAAACAAACCATGTTGGAATGTTCAACACCATAAGATCAAAGATAAATATATCCTTATAATTTGGAAATAATGACGGATGGGATATGAGAAGTAACAAATTCACAATAAAGAACGCACAATAAACTATATAAGCAAACTTATTAAAAAAGAATTTTCCGAGTTTCGGAGATATCCATAAAAAGCCCAAGGTTTCCTTAGCTTGTTCCTTCATTTCAATTTTCACCCCATCTATTTCAGCAATCATTTGCATCTCAAGAAGTTGCTCCGCAAAATCGATAAGGTCAACTTCTTCATTGGGATATTTTTCTTTCAATAGCTCTTCAATTTTACCCAATGAATTCCCATTGTTGATTAAATGGATGGCATCAATACAAACCACAGGCATCTCATAGAACTCACCAGAAGCTTTTTCTTCTACAATATAATGTTTTTTATCCTTGCGAATCTCAGTTTGCACCAAAGAAAGACGTGAATCAAGTGTTATACTCATTTCAACACCCTTTAATTTATTATTTTAGATTAATAAAGGATGCCCAGCATCACGCTAGCATCCTTATCTTTTACTCTATTATTCTTTTATTCCTAACCAAGGACACCACCAGCAAGTTGTTTTTACTGTCTTTAACTTACGGATTTTCATTATTCCACCTCCTTAAGCATTTCCCATTTTTTTGTCATTGAATATTTTTCATGAAATTTTACCCATGTTGGGAAAACCTTCTTAAAGTCTTCTACTAACATAGGATCAAATTGGGAACCCTGACCTTCAATAATATGTTGATAGGCTTCGTCAACTGGCATTGCTGCTCGATAGGAGCGGGAAGAGGTCATTGCATCGAATGCATCAGCAATAGAAGTCACTCTGGCAAGTAGGGGAATTTCTTCACCCTTTAATTGATCAGGATAGCCTTTTCCATCCCAACGCTCATGATGGGAGCGAATGACACAAATATAATCCTTTATCCCTTCCACATTTTCAACTGCCTCAGCACCAACAACTGGATGAGATTTAATGATTTCAAATTCCTCTTTAGTCAGTTTACCAGGCTTCATTAATATTGAATCAGGAATATGAACTTTACCAACATCATGTAGTAAACAAGCATAATAAAATGATTTTTGTTCTTCTTTTGAAGATCTTCCAATTTCTTGAGACAATAACAAAGCATACTTGGCTACCCTTTCACTGTGACCCCTTGTATACGTATCTTTCAGTTCCAGTGTGGCAATAACCCCTTTTACTATTCCCTCCAATTGTTTATCATAGGAGATGCTAATCGCCCGGACATAACCTTGAAAACGAACTAATAAAAAGAAGGACATACTTGATAAAATAGCAATCAATAAAATTGGCATGATCACATAGGAAGTATTCAAAATTATTCCAGTAAAAAGGTATTTTGTAGCAACTCCTATACTCACTATCCAAAAGTATCTAGTATTTAAAAAAAGAGGTAATGATAAGATCAAAAATACTTCTACCAAATTCCCACTGGTGTAGGTAGTTTCACTTCCATAATAGGATAAAATATCAACAGTGAAAGCAGTAAATAAATAACTGATAAAAAATACATATTTTATCCAAGACTGCTTATTCACCTTATTAAAATAATAGATAACCGGTATCAATATGATTAATATAATGTAATTTAGATACCAAAAATTGCTGGGTAAACCAATCTTTCTGTGCGTTATATATCCTGGTGCAATGTAATAATAAAAAGCATCATAGCCTAACAAAATAATATAAAAAAACAAAAGAAACCATTTGACAGTTCGCTGCTCTTCATGTGGTATCATATAATCCTCCAGGTGCATCTAACAATTTTCCAAACAAAAATTGGTCTTTTTTATACAGTATTTCATCATTTTAAACAAAATTCTATAAATTTCCTTATTCTTCTACATTATATATCATCTAGAATGCCCAGGAAACCCTTTATTTTGATGAATTTTGTAGATTTGTAGATTAAAATTATTGCTTATATTTTTTGTGTTAATGGTAAGGTAACATGGACTTTTGTTCCTTTTCCAATATTACTATCTATTTTCAACTCACCATTGTGGTCCTTAATAATTTGACTGGTAACCATTAATCCCAGTCCTGTTCCATCTTTTTTTGTAGTAAAAAATGGTTCTACTAGATTGGCGATATTCTCCTCAGAAATCCCATACCCTTCATCCTCGATAGAGATTGATAGTTTGCCCTCTGCTGAAACCTCAACCTTTATCCTTATTTGTCCACCGTTTGGCATTGCTTCGATTGCATTTTTTATCAAGTTAATAAATACTTGCTTTAGTTGTTTTTCTTCGCAATCTATAGGTGGTAATGGACCAGCGATTATGGTTTCGACTGTGACCCCTTCCCGATCAACCTGTTGTTGCGTTATAGAAAGTGTATAGGCAATTATTTCTTCAATACTCGCTTTTTCAAATTTGATATCCCTTGGTTTCCCAAGGTACATCAAATCGTTAACTATGCTATTGATCCGATCAATTTCCTGAATCATGATTGGATAAAAATTATTGCCATTTGGATTTCGCTCCTGCTGTAGCTGTGTAAAACCTTTTAATGAAGAAAGAGGATTACGTATTTCATGGCCAATCGCTGCGGCCATTTGCCCAATAACAACTAGCTTCTCTTTTTGGTGAAGCTCTTCATAGACAGATGTTAAGGAATTAATATACGAGAAAAATCGGGTTAAAAGAATCGATGCAATGGCAGATAAGATGACAGTTATTACTATAGGTGGTAAAACATCCGGATCATGCAGTACAATCCCTAAAAGCATGTACTTTCCAATAATCCCTAATGTAACGGTCCAAAAATATTTTTTATTAACAAATACGGGTGAAAAAAAGACAAATAAAAGCTCGACAATATTCCCTGAAGCAAAAATAGTTGTTGTTCCAAAATATTTAATAATATTATCTATTACATCTATAAAGATAAAGCTAAATAGGATAAAATATTTAACAAAATATGGGTTTCCCTTTTTGATATAATATATTGACACTGGCAATAAGCATAGTATCAAAATATATATCCATATGCCCAAACCACCATTAGGAATTTTACTACCCCCATAATCTGTATATTTAGGCAAAATATTATAAAAATATATATCGTAGGTGAAAAAAAGGACATAAAATAACCATAAAAATAGTTTAATCGCCTTTTTCTCTTCAAAGATTAATTTAGGGCTATTGCTGCTTACTTTCATATTAATTGCTCCCTTGGCCTAGTTCTAATGACGAATTATCTGAAAATATTCACAAAACATCCTCCTACTATCTTATCATTTTTCTTCATAAAAATTGACAATAAAAAAGAAAAACCTGTGATTTTCGACATATTTCGATAAATTCCCACAGAAAAAGACTTGCTTGAGGCAAGTCTTTTACATTTAATGTTAGATATTTTAAACTACACGAGTTTTAGCTAACATTTTTAAACTGATCTAATTGTGTATTCAACGTTGAATGCTTACGGCCATAACCGAAGTACACGAACAGCCCAATTACGAGCCACACTGAAAAGCTAATCCATGATGCAGCCGGGAGCTGTAAAGCTAAATAGCCGCAGAATAAGAAAGCAAGAATCGGAATATATGGGACAAACGGAACTCGAAAGCCTGTTTTTGGTGCTTGATTGTTTTTCCGAAGAAACAAAATTCCGATGGCAACCGTCATGAACGCAAACAGTGTACCAATGTTTACTAGTTCAGCTAACCTACCTAACGGTACTAATCCAGCAAAGATTGAGACTAGCAAACAAGTAATCCACGAGTTTACCATTGGAGTTTGCTTTTCTTTATTTACTTTTGAAAAAACCTTTGGCAATAACCCATCACGGCTAATGGCATAAAAAAGTCTAGTTTGTCCATAAATCATCACAAGTAATACCGTTGTGATACCGGCAATTGCCCCTAGTGAGATTAAACCAGCAACCCAATCCTGATGAATATAGTTAAGGGCGAAGGCTACTGGGTTCTTCACATCAAGCTGTTGGTAAGGAACAATTCCAGTTAAAATACCCGAAACGACAATATATAAGATTGTACACACAAGCAGTGAAGCAATGATGCCGATGGGCATATTTTTTTGCGGGTTCTTTACTTCCTCCGCTGCAGTGGATACGGCATCAAAGCCAATATAAGCAAAGAATACTGTCGCAGCACCGGTTGTCACACCTGAAAAACCAAATGGCATAAAGGGAGTCCAGTTTCCAGGCTTCACATACCAAACACCAACACCGATAAATAATACAACAACGGCCAACTTAATAAGTACCATGATTGTGTTAAACCGTGCTGATTTTTTCACACCTTGGGTTAAAAGGAAGGTAATGATAAAGACAATAATGATGGCCGGAACATCAATGAACGTTCCCTTCGCAGGATCATAGGCGCTTGTTATCGCTTGTGGTAAATGAATACCGAAGCCTGCAAGTAGTCCTTGAAAATAACCTGACCAGCCACTAGCAACAGCAGATGAAGCCAGTCCATATTCGAGAATTAGATCCCATCCCAATATCCAGGCAATCAATTCCCCAAATGTAGCATAACTGTAGGTATAAGCACTTCCCGAAACTGGAACAGTCGAGGCGAATTCAGCGTAACAAAGGGCTGCAAATACACAGGCTAAACCAGATATAATAAAGGATAAAATAAGTGCAGGTCCTGCATGTTCCGCTGCCGCCACTCCGGTGAGAACGAAAATACCCGTTCCAATAATCGCTCCAATACCAAGCATGGATAAATCAAAGGCACCTAACTCTTTCTTCAAGGTAACATCTTTTTGCCCTGCTTCTTGAATGAGTGCCTGAATCGATTTCTTTCTAAATAGGTTCATTGTGTAATCCTCCCTAGAGGTAAAATCAAAATATTCTGAAAATAAAAACTATAAATTCTATATCGAAATAATATAATCATTTTCGAAAAAAAGCAACAATTTTTTCAAAAATAAAATTATTTCAACATATACCCAAACAAATTAGATTCAAAATTAAAGAACTGTTCTAGATACAACGACCTATTTAATTATCATCACCATAATATTATTTTAGAAAAATAATTTCGCTTTTCGAAATGTTATTCAGACTAACCAAAATCATTGGTAACAACGACAAAATCCACAGGTATTTACAATAAATTAACGATCACTCACTACAATTTTGAATCTAAATGGAACTTAAAACATTGGTGCTGCTGAACCTACGAAATATAGACAGCACAAATTAAGCCGAAATAGGTTGGCTTTCTGAAAATTAACTTATCACAAACCAATAAATATTTTCCAAATAATAGTTGACAAAATTTCCAATGTCCTGTAATATAAGTATTTGCTTTACAATATGTAACTTGTAATTAGAGAGATAACGCAATGTAAGAATTTTTTCTGGCATTCTGCTTATGTTTTAAAATAAAAACTTATTCACACTGGATCGGCTTCGGAGCCGTTAGGATGTAAGAGAGGTAGGGCTTACGTCGTTTAGGTATAAAACCATCAGGTGGAAGAATAACCGCGGCAAACTTGTTTTTATAACAATTACAATATATAAGTTTTTACCTTGCGATGGCTGACAGGAATTGTGTAAGCACCCGTGTAGCGACCTACATTAGTCGTTGGGCGCTGAAGCTAGACAGGAATCAATGTTAAAAGGTTACTTCCTTGTCATGTAGCAATCCAACCATTCACAAGTTACTATAAGGATTCTAAAATTGAATCGAGAAGCTAAGAAGGCAGAGGGATATTCATTCCTCTGCCTTCGCCCATTTTTGCCGAAAAAATCTTTTAAATCCCAAAGCGTGTCGTCTTCTTATTTTTTTATTACGATCGCTTGTTTGCCCATTTGCTCCCACGCTTTAATGAAACTTTCCTTGTTCAATTTCTTATTTTTCGTCCCATACGGATCGTTTACATAAATATAGTCTTCATCGTAGCCGGTAATTGCCACACTATGTACACTGAAGGTCACGTCTATTTTTCCTTGTGGGGTATCCCACGTTTGAAAAGCAGAAACAGGAGTATAGCTGGTTGTAGTAATAATCCATACTGGAAGCCCTTGACCCACTTCTTTTAATAAATCGGAAAACGGATGATTCGTTAAATTGACTACTCTATCCCCGACATATTTCTGTGCCAGTGAAAATACTGGACCATTGTAGACACCTAACCCCGGTCCTTGAGCCATATCCCCTACAAAGCCGGCATTTGGATTTCCCTTTTTTCCGTCACTATAGGTTAACGGAACGGTTTTAATATAATTAGCCAACTCGTTCTTTGTTACTTTTACCCCATGGTAGTTGAGAATCATCGCCAAACTGGTAACCTCACAGCCATTGTAAAGCAATGGATCATCCATTTGATTTAGCAACGGAACATCAAGCAATATATGATCAGGCAAACTTGGATTTTCCTTATGTACGATTGATACTTCTCGCGTTTTTAATAGTGCTGCTTTAAACATTTTTAGAGGATTCGATTGATCGACCTTCGACTCTAAAAACAATTTCGCATTAATAACCGTTAATATAAGAATAATGATGATCATTAACAATTTTTTCATTTGAATATATACCTCTTTGTTAAATACTTGAATTTAATGTTCATGAGTAATAATAATCTACCACTTTATTAACCATATCAAAAAATAGCAGCACACGAAAGGTAAACCATTTCCATTTAGATGATAACTGTTTTTCCTTAAGTTTTGCTTAACAAAAAATCCCCTTATCTAAGAGGGGAAATGGTTATGTTCGTACCTTATTTTGTGTAATTTTTCGAATCACTTGATTAATGACCTCTGAAAAGACCAGTCCAAAGGCAATTGCTCCTGCAATCATAAGTACTTTTGCTGCTAGTCCAATTGCAGTATTATAATCGTTCTCTACAAAATTACGCATTGAATCATATGCCAATCCGCCCGGAACAAGCGGAATGATGCCTGCGACACTAAAAATAATCACAGGCGTTTTATAAAATTTCGCTAATTCTTGACTAAGAACCGCAATAAAAACCGTGGCAGACAATGTGGCAAACACGGCATTATTTGTATAGCCTTCGAGAAGATAATAGATTACCCAGCCGCCCATTCCAATCAGCCCACATTTAACCAATGTTTCTTTCGGTGCGTTAAAAATAATTCCAAAGGCACCGGTAGCAAGGAAGCTAGTTATTGCTTGTGCAATAAGAGCCACAATTCCACCTCATTTCCACAAAAATGATACCACGACGGCAATTCCTGCCCCGATTGCAAAGGCCGTTAAAAAGGCTTCCGCACCTTTAGATAACCCTGAGACTAAATGCCCCGCCATTAAATCCCTGATAGCATTAGTCACTAATAGACCAGGAACTAAGGTCATTACCGAACCGATGATAATTTTATCTACTTGATGACCCACTCCCGTTTTTACAAAAATAAACGACAGCAGCCCAATCACAAACGATGCCAAAAACTCCGAGAAAAACTTAATCGGGATAAAGCGATGAAAGTAAACAAAGCTAAGAAAGCCAACTCCTCCGGAAATCATCGCTGGAATAAAATCATTCCATCCGCCTTTAAACATAATCATAAAGCAGCCGCTTGCTAAGGATGCAGCTGCCACTTGAATCCTAAAGGGAAAAGTTAGATTCATGGAATCAATCTCTTTCAATTGCTCCATTGCTTGTTTAAGTTTGATTTCACCGCTGCTGATACTTCTTGATATGCTATTTACCATAGCAACCTTTTTCAAATCAGTTGAGCGCTCCGAAATTCTAATTAGCTTGGTCTTCGTCGGCTCATTACTCTCCGCTGAAAAAATAATTCCAGTCGGTGTAACATAACTATGTGTTTTTTCAATACCATAGGAAGCGGCAATCCGCATCATCGTATCTTCAACCCGATAGGTCTCCCCGCCGCATTGCAGCATAATTTTCCCAGCTAGCAGGCAAATCTCCATGATATCATATGTTTGTTCAACTTGGTTTCCCATCTATACCTCACCACATTAATTCTACATTTGATACTTAGTTTAAATCAAAACAAAGGGGTAAAGCAATTATGAAAAAAATAAACAGCTTCATCCTTAACGGATGCAAGCTGTTTATTTTTATTGCTTCCATACCTTCAATAGCACCAGATTAATAATTGTAATCAGGCCATAAATAAAGGCCAGCCCATGTTTCCCGGTAAAATACAAGGCTATAGCAGGTAATCCAAAAATGATGATTTCTAATAAAAGAAACGGGATTCCACTTAATAAATATGGAGCCTTCGGAGACCCAAACATTCCCCATACGACAGCTGCTAATAAAGGGGTTCCGATACCTAATCCTATCTTCATCATCGTTCCCTGTGAAATGCGAAAACCCCAATATCCGAAAATCACAAGTGCGAGAATTTCTAAAAGAAAGCGAACACCCAAGTTAATCATTTTTATAGCTTCCATTAGCCCCTCATCCTTAATCATTCGTCTATATTTTCTTTATTCATTCTACAACGGAAGTATACACAAAAGGTACACCAGACTTCCTTTTTCTTTCTCTAAAAATGATTCCAGTAAAGCAGCAAATGATTAGAAAGGGAATACTTGCTTTATAGAGGTCAGCAAAACTAGCGGAAATGGTTTTTTCGGCATAGGTTGCGACCTGGTTTCCATAAGTCTTAACCAATTGTCCTTTTTTGGCAATGTCCTCTTGCACTTGCTTTTCAACCTTTTGATGGATTTGTTCTTTGACAGTATCCCTTTGTCCTTCGGGGATAGCGGCAAGTGCTGTTTGAAAGTTTCTATCAATAATTTGCTGGCGTTCGGCATTTGTGATTAGCGGTGAATGAGCATTGGCGGACTGTTTTTCTTTATTTATTGATTTTTTCGTTTCAGCAAGAATTGTCTGTTTTGCAGATTGTGGGACATCCAGCTTCTCAAGCTTTTGGGCGGCGAAATGGATCACCTCTTGTTTTCTATCCTTAATATTATTGGTTAGTCCTGCAACAAAGATGGCAACAGCTAAGACGACACCAACTTGCCTTAACATCGAAAAAACTCCTTGGGAGGCTGTAAGCATCTCCCCTTCAAATGAGGAAGTACTCGCCATCGTAGCCGAAGAAATCACAAAGCTAAAGCCCAAGCCAAGCAAACTGCACAAGAGGATAATTTCTTTTGAAGTACTATGAATATTTAAATTGTGTAACAAGTAATAGGCAATTCCCATAATTCCAAAGCCCATCATAACCGGAATTGTATAGCCAATCTTTCTCGAAAGTAACCCGGCAAAATTGGAAAATATAAAGATAGATGCGGATACCGGTGTAACAAGCAGAGCAGCTTGAAGCTCCGTCTTATGCTGGAAGTTAGTTAAAAACTGAGGGAGCAGGACCATTACACCGATGAGAAAGATAAAACCTGTTGTCACTGTTACAACAGAGCCTGTAAACAAGCGATCTTTAAAGAGACTTAAGTTAACCATTGGCGCTAGAGACTTTTTCTCAGCTACAATAAAGAGAACGATGGAAGCAGCAGTCACAAGATAACAAATAATGGCTTGACTGCTTACCCAGCCCCAGGTATTCCCTTTGATTAACACAAGGTTAAGTGGAAAAATGGCCGATATTGAGAAAAGCAAGCCAAACCAGTCTATTTTTGATTTTACTCGACTTTCTTTCTTGATCGTTAGAATAAGGAAAGCACCGACAATAGCTAGTAAACAAATTGGAACATTGACATAGAAAACCCAATGCCAGCTTAGTTTTTCTGTTATGATTCCTCCAACCGTCGGCCCTAATGCTGTAGCTAAACCTTGTGTTGCACCTAGCAGTGTTAAGGGGATTGTTCTTTTTTCAAGCGGCATCGCGGCAATTCCGATGACCATGCTGCATGGAATTAAAATCGCTGCACCAAAGCTTTGAATGAACCGGGCAGCGATTAAAAAATCCCCGCTGGTCGCCAACCCGCATAGGGCAGACCCTAGGCCAAAAATAAACAATCCAACGATATAAAACTTATGTCTGCCAAACATCTCCGCAAACCTTGCCATCGGAATTGCTAACACGGCAATCGTCATCGTGTATACATTCAACATCCACGAGCTCGTTTCCAATGATGTATGCAGGTTGTCTTGAATGGCTGGCAACGTAATATTCATTATCGTCGAGTCGAGCATACAAACAAAAATCCCTAAGCACATTAACAATACAACTTTCATTCCGCCTATCCCCTTCATTGTATTACCCCTCTGCTTGTTTGTTTAATTTTTCTAATTCGTCATCGATCAACCCTAAGATCATTTTGGCTTGGCGAATGCCAAACTCCAGTGTAAACCTTTTGAATGTTTCCATATTGGGATACGTTTCCGCGACACTTATTAAGTTATCGTACATGGACTGGCTTTTTTCGCGTTCCCCTTCTAACCACTTCACAATATTTTCTTTGGTGGTAAACCGACCAAAAAAGATGCGGATGAGGACATCAGATCTTGTTACGGTTGGGTTAACTGGACTGTATAGATATTGTTGAAATTGCTCTTTTCCACTTTCCGTAATCACAAATAAATTTTTGTTCGGTTTTCCTTCTTGCTGGATGACCTTCTTTTCCACTAGCCCTTCCTTTTCCATCTTTCTTAAAGCGGGGTATATAGCTCCAAAGGAAGCATCAAAAAAGTATGACACGGAGTTCTCCATCATTTGTTTAATATCATAGCCGCTCATCGGCTCCTCATATAAAAAGCCAAGGATTACATCCTGGATATTCATTACATCATCACCTCATATCATTTATGTTTATATTATCATTGTTAATATAAACATTGTCAATATAAATTTGGATATTTTTTTCAGTCTTCCAAATGCGCAATGATGGAGGCAAGAATCCATCTCTTTATTCAGGAAAAAAAAAGACCTATTCACATTGTGAACAGGCTCTCCTTACAGCAGCATGCCAAAATATAAAAAAGATTGCGACACACTTAGCCAGGTTTGAAAAAGTGTGTTGCAATTCTTTAGGTTGATTTGCCACCCTGTTGATTGGAGCGGAGGGCACTCGACTCCTGCGGGACCTCCCCGCGGAAAGCGAGTGCCCAGAGCGGAAATCAACAGGCCAGTTAGCAGGTCCAATCCATTATAAAAAAATTGCCGAGAAATATACACTTTCTCGACAATCTGAGCAGGTGGGCCCTGCTTTTTCTATTTTTTAATCTTGTTTTGTCGTTTGCTAAAATCAACATCTTGATAATAGCTGTTTTTCACTAATATATTCGGTCCCAGACAAGAAACAGCTGGACAGTGACAACTTAATTCTTTTGCTAGCGCTGATGATTGCCAAGTATCATAGGCAGATAAAAGATTGGTAGTTTGAATGTTTCCTAGTGGTGGTGCATCACCGAAATCAGTCACGATAATGTCACCATTAAAAATATTCACATTCAACCGGGAACGCCCATCTGGATCATTTCTTACGGTTACATTTTTACTCTCATAAAGCCGTTTTAACAGGGCTAAGTCTTCTTGTTTACTGTTACAAGGATAGAATGGTAGTGTTCCAAACAGCATCCATACATTTTCATTCCTTATATCCATCAAGTGGTGAATGGCTTCGCGAATTTCCTCTAATGTCAAAACTTCCAAATTGCTGGCAAAGTCGCTAGGATACATCGGGTGAACCTCATGGCGCTGACAATTCATTTCATCCACAATCTGACGGTGAATTTTCTCTAAATGAGGAAATGTTCGTTTGTTTAACATTGTTTCAGCCGACACCATCACCCCTGCTTTAACAAGCTCGCGGCTATTCTCTATCATTCTAGTAAAATATTTTTCTCGTTGTGCGATATCAGGTTTCTTTTCCATTCTGGCAAAGCCACCCTCGACAAAATCATCGACTGTTCCCCAATTGTGTGATATATGTAAAACATCTAAATATGGAACAATTAACTCATAACGAGTTAAATCAAGGGTTAAATTGGAGTTAATCTGCGTCCGAATGCCTCGTTCATGAGCATATTTTAAAATCGGCACTACATAGTTTTTCACGGAGGATAAGGATAGCATTGGTTCTCCTCCGGTAATGCTTAGTGAACGAAGAGTAGGAATTTCTTCTAGTCTTTGTAATAGGAGATGTAGTGGGAGCGCCGTCGGATCCTTAGTCTGCAGCGTATAGCCTACTGCACAATGCTCACAGCGCATATTACAAAGTGTGGTTGTGGTGAATTCAATATTGGTAAGCTTGGACATTCCATATTGCTCAATATCCAAATATGCTTCCCAGGGATCAAATGAAGGGGTGATTTTTTCCATTTTCAACTTCAAAACTCCTTAAACTCAGTAATAAAAACCTTTTTATTATAGCTGATTTAGGAAGTATTCGCTAATTTCAACTGTTATATAAACAACATATGAAAACAACAACATGATTATTCAAAGGGGATAAAGGGAAACTTTCACCTAAGGGTGTTTGTTCATCCCCTACTGATAGTAAGATAATTGATTATACGATGAATGGTGGTTAAACAAGATGGAAATGCAATCCTTAGGTGAAGTAGAAAAATTAGCTGCAAAAAAAGTGAAAATATTTCGGCAAAGCATCCTCCGTTATCTATTACGATCGATGCTTGCGAGTATGTTTATTGGGTTTGGTGTCATTGTCGCATTTAAAACTGGTAATTTCTTTTATCTTGTCCACTCCCCGCTCGCCTATCCGATGGCGGCAATTACCTTTGGGGCTGCCATTATTTTAATCGCTTACGGCGGCGGAGATTTGTTTACCGGAAATACCTTCTATTACACGTATGCCGCCCTTCGTAAGAAATTAACCTGGACCGAGGTTTTTAAGCTATGGGTTACTAGTTATGCAGGGAACATATTAGGGGCTGCAGTCTTTGCTTTTATTATTTTTACAACCGGTCTTTTCGCTGAATCATCCGTTAACGGCTTTTTGTTAAGTGTTGTGGAAAAGAAAATGCAAGTTCCAACGACGGAACTCTTTTTCCGAGCAATCCTTTGTAATTGGCTTGTTTGTATGGCTTTCTTTCTTCCTATGGGATTAAAAGGAGATGGCCCAAAAATGTTTGCGATGATGTTGTTTGTGTTTTGTTTCTTTATTTCCGGGTATGAGCACAGCATCGCAAATATGTGTACCTTCGCCATCGCCTTAGTCTTAAACCATCCTGGAACGATTTCCTGGGGTGGCGTGATCCATAACCTTATCCCTGTTACGATTGGCAACCTGATTGGTGGCTCAGTTTTTATGGGAATGATGTACTATTATGTAAATAAGCCGTTTTTGGAGGACGATCATGAATAACAATTTTTAACACAAACAAAACGCATGGTTAAGTTTTCCCATGCGTTTTGTTCTTTGTAATTGTAACATCTGTGTCGAAATGCTATCTCTCAATATTTATTACGAGGTTATCGACAAATTCCCTGGGAAATATCAACAAATCCAGCAGAATATCGACAAATACTATGAATATCCTAAAAATAAAAATATTTCAGATGTGTGATGCCCTACCACGCGTTCCATCTAAATAGCAGTCACATTGAGATTTTCACCGAATAAGAGCCATCCTAATATTCCATTTCATTATTTTTATAATTCCACACCGTCTTATAGGCCAGTTTCCAAGCAAAAATGGTAGCGACAAGAACCAGGACTAAATAAATGGTCACTCCATATGGAATAAACGTGACTGCAAAATGGATCCCTGTGAAAACGGCGATGCAAAGTGAGGCAAGGAGTACTTTTAGTCCCCCACTCTGCTGGGCATCCTCAAATGATTCAGAAAATGGCAATGTCCCTTTAAGATAGTTCGAGCAAATAACGGTGTAAAGAATGGCAGTCACAAAAACAACCAATAGATCGTCGATAATTTTTATCCCGAAGATACCGACAAAGATCATGCTTAAGATGAGATAGACAGGTAAAAAAAGGTTAACAATAAATACCTTTAACACAGCACTATAAACCGGTGCTAAGTTTTGTATTGGCGAGGTTTTATATATCCAAGCCCCTTTATATTTCCCGGAGTATTTCAGCATCGTAATCGCATTCGGAATCATCAAACTACTAAAATATATCGCTAGATACCATTTGCTCGAAACCATATGAGCATAGGAATTCATTTGAATAGCGTTAAACATAAAGACAAACGGAAAAACTAGCGACAATCCTAGAGCAGGATAAACCTTTAACCGGAATTCTCTTTCGTTTCGCATCATGTTATCAGCGAAGCGAAAGAATACCTTTTCCTCGTTACTTCGGCAAATAACACTAGTGAGCCAGGATTTCCACTTACGGTCCTTACGTTTGCTTTTCCCGCTATTATTCGTTAGTTTTTGCAGGTTTCTTTCAAATGAAGGCATCATTCGAATATAGACCAAAGTGGCAATGACTGGGACAATCAATGCTAATAGTGAAAAGTTCACTAGATACACGCTTGTATTGTGACCTAAAAATAGTTCAAATGGCGCACCAAACCAAATGGGTGGAATAAAGAATTGCCACCAGCTTGGAGAAAAAGTAATGTTCATATCGACAAAACTAAAGGCTCTCCCCAAAATCTGATAACCGATTGCGATTGAAACGGATAGACCAATTTGGACATAGTTGATAATATCCTTCAGTTTTTCACCGTCAAAGTAACGAAGGATGAAAAAATAAATAAGCGCCGTTACAACAACAATAAATAAATTGACAAAAATAAGACTTAACAATGCTAGAACTAAGAATAAAATGCCATGTTTAAGGGTCCCTGCAATAATCGGAACTCCAGAAATAGCCGCAGTAAGAAAAAATAAATAAATTGAAATATGAACCGTCTTTGCTACACTGATTGTTTTTTTATCAACGGGCTTTGTCTGAAGTATTCCCTTATCTTTGATATCGAGAAGAACATTGGAAAAGTCGGAAATCATGGACGTCATCACCATAAACATCACAATTCCAAAAAAGATACTCATCTGATATAGATAGTTCTCACCAAAGATCACTATCGGGATAAGAAACAAACTGATCAATACATACATTCCTAACGACTTGATAAACCCATTTTCTTCTGGTTTCTTCTTTTTCTTGCCCTGCTGATTAAATATTGTTGGGGTTCTCCGCCCATCCATCGTAAGTTTAACCGCTAAAATTTTTCTCATCACGGCGTAATTGATGCCGAAGCTCTCAAAAAGTCGACGAAATAGATCTAGGAATCGAAGCGTTTGAAAGTTTTTCATCCATTTATACCTCTTGAACAATGGCGACGAATTCCTCTGCCAGCGCCTTATATTCATCAAAACCAGTTAGCTGATTAAAGATTTGTTCCAATGTACCTTCTTTATTTTGCTCCTTCAACTCATTGAAGCTGCCGTCGGCGACAATTTTTCCATCATTGATTAAGATGATCCGATTACTAATTTTCTCGACGACGTCCATGATATGTGAAGAATAGAATATCGTTTTTCCCTGCGCAGCGAGAACAGCTAGGATTTCTTTAAAGACCATGACACTATTGGCATCAAGTCCGCTCAACGGCTCATCTAAAAATAACAGGTCTGGGTTATGTAATAAACTGGAGATAATGAGGACTTTTTGCCGCATCCCTTTGGAATACGAAGCGATTCGCGAGTGGTACACCTCTTCTAAGCCAAAAACTTTCATCAGCCTTTGAGCCTTTTCATCCGCCTCTTGAAGGTCAAGTCCATACAATTCCCCAATAAAGGTTAAATACTCCATTGCGGTGAGATTATCATAGAGTTCGGCAATTTCCGGTACATAGCCGATTTTTCTTTTATAGTCGATATTCTTTTCAGTGACTTCCTCGCCAAAAATCTCAACCTTGCCGGAATAGTCCCCCTCAAGCCCAAGCAAAATTTTAATCGTTGTACTTTTACCGGCACCATTCGGTCCAATATAACCGATTATTTGTCCGCGATGGACCGTCAAATCAATCCCTTTTAATACATTTTTGGTCCCGTAATTCTTTTTTAAATCCCGTAGACATAGAACTACCTCTTTGATGACCATCACCTTCTATCTTATTTGATAGTTTAATATTAGCATATTTTACCTAGATTACTAATAAAAGTATGTCGATAAAAATGGCTAGACGTTTTGTCCAGCCATTTTCCGCTTTATTTATTTTTACTCAAATAATACAGATAAACTTTAACAATAAAATAGCTGACTTCCTCTGGAAGAAGTTCCTTAATTGGTTTTAAGCGTTCACGCCCAGCTTCTTCCACCGCCTTTTCTAAAAGAGGAATATACTCACTTGGAACAAGGCTAGAGAAGTTGACATCTAATCCTTGCTGGGCACATTGGAGCAAATGGCTTTCCACGGTGCTGATAGCGAGTTCACGTTGTTCAGCAATTTCCTTTATAGATAAGTGCTTTTGATGGAAGACAAATGTCTCCAAATGGGAATCAGTTACCGCTTTTTTGGCTGTCTTTTTCGGTATTGCCGGTTCTATTTGGATTTCGCTCTGATAATCTGGGTGACCTTCTAAAAAAGCACGGATAGCTTGAATAAATTCAAGTCCATATTTATTCAGCTTATGTTCCCCAACACCGCTGACCTGTAAAAACTCTTCATTTGTTTTCGGCTGCTTGGCACACATATCCTTAAGCGCCGCATCAGAGAAAATTACAAATGGTGGCACTTTTTCTGTTTCTGCAATCCGCTTCCGCACTTCTCTTAATTCTTCAAACAATGGATCATTCTTCGAAACCTGTTTAACCTGGACTGTCTCTCTACGAAAGACTTGCTCCTTGCCAAGTAAAATATCTTTTCCTTTTTGGGAAACATAAAGAGTAGGAAACTGCCCCTGTTCAATCGCGATTAACTCCTGAGAAATTAAAAATTCAATAAAATCACTGACCTCCTTCGCCCCTTGGTCCTTCATGATTCCATAGGTTGAAAGCCGATCAAATCCTAGCTCGGTTACTTTTTTATTTTTTGAGCCGGTCAGCACCTGGGCTATGAGTGTTTTTCCAAATCTCTGTCCCATCCTAATGACACAGGACATTGTCATTTGTGCTTCCTTTGTTACATCAATCCTTGTCCTGGAATCCGTGCAATTTCCACATCTTTCACAAGGCTCAGTTTCTTCTTCACCAAAATAGTTTAAAATAAATTCCTGTAGACAGTTTTCCGTATGGCAATAATCCACCATCTGCTGCAGTTTTTCCAACTCTTGTGTGATCCGGCTTCTATCTATCGATTGATCAATTAAGAAACGTTGAATTTGCACATCTTGAGGGGAATAAAGCAGAATGCATTCACTTTTTAGTCCATCACGACCGGCACGGCCGGCTTCCTGGTAATAGCTCTCCATATTTTTCGGTAGTTGGTAGTGAAGAACATAGCGGATATTGGATTTATCAATCCCCATCCCGAAGGCAGAGGTTGCGACCATGACTGAAGCTTTATCTTCTAAAAATCGTTCCTGCTCACGAGCACGGTCCACATCCCCCATCCCCGCATGATACCTAGCAACATTGATGTTTTCCTTCCGGAGCCTTTCATAGAGCTGGTCAACGTTTTTCCTAGTTGCCGCGTAAATAATCCCTGCTTCTTTGTCATTCTTTTTAAGATAATCTTGAAGATACTTCACCCGGTCCTGTCCTTTAATGACTGAAAAAGAAAGGTTTTCCCGTTCAAATCCAGTGATAATCGTATTTCTTTCATCAATATTTAGCAGATGACAAATATCCTCACGGACTCTTGGCGTCGCGGTCGCCGTTAGAGCAAGCACATTCGGCCTTTGCGGCAAGCTATCGATCATTTGTTGGATATGGCGATAACTTGGACGGAAATCATGGCCCCATTGTGAAATACAATGAGCTTCATCGACAGCGACTAAGGGGATTTCCATCTGATTAAGATCTTCAAGAAAGTCGTACGATTCCAAACGTTCCGGTGCAATGTAGAGTAATTTATATTTTCCCCGCTTTGCCTCACGCATCCTTTCAGTTGCCTCATTAAAATTTAGGGAGCTATTGATAAATGTCGCTGGGATACCAATTTGAGTGAGGGCATCTACTTGGTCCTTCATTAATGAGATGAGAGGGGATATGACAATTGTGGTACCTGGAAGGATAAGGGCTGGAATTTGATAGCAAATCGATTTTCCGCCGCCAGTCGGCATGACACAAATGGTATTTTGGCCAGCTACTACCGAATGGATGGCCTGCTCTTGGCCCTTCCGGAAGACACTATAGCCAAAATAGGATTCTAGTAAGGGGAGTGCTTTTTCAAACAAGATGGTTTCTCCTTTCAATTTAGGGATAAATGTATGTAATTGTGCTAAGATAGCTTTAGTAAACTTAACTATATTATACCTCGATTTTTTAGGTTTTGTTAAAGATTATTGTGTTGTAACTCTTATTATTAAAGATACCTCTGAAAGATTAAGAGTGTTATAGAATGGAGGAAAATATGACAATTAAAGCAGTGATTTTTGATTTTGATGGAACCATTATTGATACGGAGACGATTTGGTTTGAAGTTTATCAGGAAATCCTGAAAGAAACATATGAAATTGAATTGCCGCTTGAGGAATTTGCAAAATGTATCGGAACCACAGATGAAGGTTTTTTTCAATACATTGAAAACCAAACCAGCAGGAAGATTGATAAACAAGAAATAGAGAATTTAGCAACTGATCGCTTTTTAGCAAAAAAGGGAATCTTAGAGGTTCGTGAAGGAGTAAAAGAAAAACTAGATGAAGCTATGGAACTTGGATATAAGATTGGACTTGCTTCTAGCTCATCTAGGGAATGGGTGGAAGGATTCCTTAGACAATTTGATCTTTGGGATTATTTCTCGGTGATAAAAACAAAAGAAGATGTAGCTAAAGTTAAACCCGATCCCGCACTTTATATACAGGCTTTAGCAGAATTACAAGTGGAACCACAAGAGGCATTGGCAATTGAAGATTCGCTTAATGGAGCACTTGCAGCAATTGAGGCTGGGATGGAATGCATTGTTATCCCCAATCAGGTTACATCCTTTTTAAACTTTCATGAAAAGGCTGTTCGTTCTGAATCATTTTTTGATTTTAGCTTTAAAAAAAGCAAATAAGGAACAAGAGGCGCAAGCGTCCGTTTAGCGGCGTATGGACTGGAGCGCTTCGACTGAGATAAATGTAAACTCGCCGACTGGCA
>NZ_DALZYO010000030.1:0-68740 GCF_031988165.1 Neobacillus sp. | reverse complement strand
GTGTTCTTCGTGCTGTCTGGCTACCTTATTACCGATATCATAATGACTGAGTGGGAACAGCGAAGAAGAATTGATTTAAAGAATTTCTGGATTCGCCGCGCGAGACCTTTACTTCCAGCCATGCTTTCCATGTTAGTAATCCTATTTGGTTGGGTAAGCTTGTTTCATCATCATCCTTTAGAAAAATTGCAAGCGGATGCTCTAGCTGCTTTACTATATATTAGTAATTGGTGGTACATCTTTCATCACCAATCCTATTTTGATAGCTTTCAATCACCATCCTTATTAACTCATTTTTGGTCTTTAGCAGTAGAAGAACAATTTTATCTTTTCTGGCCCTTGTTGCTTACATTTGGGTTACGCTTTATCTCTAAACGTTCAATCATATATATTACTCTCACTGTTGCCGGTATTTCCGCATTAATAATGGCCTTATTATATCAACCCGGATTGGATCCAAGTAGAATCTATTACGGGACTGATACGAGAGCTTTTTCTCTATTAATTGGTTCAGTACTTGGTCTTATTTGGCCGAGTCAAAAACTTGCTACAAAAGTACCATTACAGTTACGACTTGTCCTTAACTTAGTCGGGACCATGGCGCTTGTAGCCATCCTTTTAATGGTTGGACTTACCAATCAATACGAACCATTCTTATACCATGGAGGGATGGTTTTATTGTCAATTGCTACTATGTTATTAGTAGCCGTGCTGGTTCATCCCGCTAACAGCATCAGTAAATATTTGAATGTAAAACCTCTTAAATGGTTAGGTGTCCGGTCTTATGGCATCTATTTGTGGCACTATCCTGTCCTTGTGTTAACGAGTCCGTCCATAAATACAACAGGAATTTCGATTGGCAGAGTCCTATTCCAACTAACATGCATTATTGGTTTGTCAGCATTATCCTATAAATTCATCGAAAATCCTTTACGCCAAGGAGGATTGAAACAAACGTGGAGAACGATTGCTAGGGAGAAATCGTTTCTTAATCGTTTTATTTTCAGACGTTGGATTGTCCTTGGCGTAGGAGTGCTAATAATGATTGTCTCATTTTTAGCTATTCACAATGTGACGATTGCAAAAACAGATAAAAAAGAGGAAACGCATGCTGCAATTAAAGAGGATCGATCTAGTAATCAACTAAAAATAGAACAGAAAAAAAAGGTACCTCCTTCACCTGCTGTTCATCCAAAAGAAGAAGAGCTAACAAAACCTGACGGTGAAAATAAACTTCCGCAAACGGATTCCTCTATCGAAAAAAATGAAAAGGTGACAGCAATTGGTGATTCAATATTACTTGATGTTACCCCTTATTTAACTGAATCTTTTCCTTCATTAAATGCCGACGGAAAAGTAGGCCGTCAAATGTCTCAAGCATTGGATGTAGTAAAAAAAATGAAGCAAGAAGGAACATTAGGGGATTCTGTAATTATCGAACTCGGCACAAATGGCCCATTTAATAAGAATCAATTAATATCGATGATTGAAGTAATTGGAAATGACCGAAAAATTATTTTCATCAATACCCGTGTCCCACGCCCGTGGGAAACTGTGGTAAACAATATACTAAAAGATGTAACCACAAAGTTCACGAATACCACTCTTGTTAATTGGCACGCCGCCAGTTCAGGGCATGATGAATTTTTTTCTCCAGACGGTGTCCACTTAAATGCAAAAGGAGCAAAAGTTTACGCATCATTAGTGGCAAAGGCGTTGGGGAAATGAACAGTGACTATAAGAATTGAAGCTTTGTATAAAAGAATATTCCCGTGAAGCTCATTCTCTATTATGTTTATGTGGCCCTGTACTTAAGGGCTAAATTCTCGAAATTTCGATAAAAAAAGTGAAGTGCCCGTTTTGATGATTCAACCAGATTCGTCCCCCATGCAGCTCGACGATGTTTTTGGCAATTGATAGCCCCATGCCAGCGCCGGGCGACCCGTGATGGTCGTTTCTCGACGGATCCGCCTTATAAAACCGTTCGAATAGTAGCTTTTCCTGCTCTTCCGATATCGGTTTACCCATATTTTCGACGGCAAAATAAATATGCTGCTCTTCCGCGGACAGCCGTACCGTGATTACACCGGGTTTCATCGAAAACTTGAGCGCATTCATCAATAGGTTATCGATGGCACGTACCATTTTTTCAGCATCGACATAACCGTAAATCGGCGTCTGATCGCGAATCGTACGAACTGTAAGTGAATTTTCCTGCGCAATCGGTTCGAATTCGTTCATGATCTGCTCCAACAAACCGCTCACATCTATCTTCGTAAAAGAAAGGTTCACCGCCCCACTTGTTAATCGCGTGTATTCAAACAAGTCGTCAATCAGCTTCTTTAGTTGCTGTGATTTGTTGTAGGCGTTATTGATATAGCGCTTATGTTCTTCGAGATTCTCGTAATTGTCATTCTTCAACAAATTCAAATAACCGATAATACTGGTCAAAGGTGTACGCAGATCATGGGAAACACTTGTAATCAGTTCCATTTTCGAATTTTCGATTTGGCGTTCTCGATTCATTTTTTCCTGTAGCTGCTCAGCCATAAAGTTGATGCTCTTGGCGACTTCTCCCATCTCGTCTTCATTAGACATCGGCAGCCGATAATCCAGATTCCCGCCCGCTATGGTCAAGAGACCTTCGGCAAGGGTCCGTAAATAACGAACTAGGGGTCGCGTTAAAAGGAAGAAGAAGAACAAAAACGAGGCGATCATAAATATGAAATCTCCAAAATACCCAATATCGAACGACAAATAAATGAGAAGCAATGATAAAGCCACCATACAGATGAAGCTTATTAAAGCTGCCCAGAAAATTCGGATTCGAATATTCTTTTTCCCGCTTAAAGTGGAAAGGAATTTTCTATTCAACTTTATATCCCACTCCCCACACGGTTTTGATATACCTAGGCTCTCGCGGGTTGTCTTCGATTTTTTCGCGAATATTACGGATATGAACCATTATGGTGTTATCGGATAAAAATTTGTCCTCTTTCCACACGCTCTGGTATATTTTATCAACATTAAACACATGCCCACGGTGGCTGGCCATCAGCTCCAGAATAGAAAATTCGAGCGGAGTGAGCGATACTTCTTTACTACGTACCATCACAATATGGCGACTTTTATCAATGATCAAATCGTTAATTTCGATAATCCCACTGTTGGACACTGACTTGCCATTGCTTCCTCCTTCCAGCTTCTGTCTGCGAAGCTGAGCCTTCACCCGAGCGATCAACTCCAGTGGATTAAACGGCTTGGCGAGATAATCGTCGGCTCCCGTCGTGAGCCCGGTTATTTTGTCGATATCCTCGCCTTTGGCGGAAAGCATAATAATTGGAATGTTAGACGTTTCACGGATTTTGAAACACGCTTTAATCCCATCTAGATTGGGCATCATCACATCCAATATGATCAGATCGACCGCTTCGCTGTTTAATGTATGCAAGGCCTGCAAGCCGTCCTCGGCCTCGAATACACGAAACCCTTCATTTCGTAAAAAAATATGAACCACATCGCGAATTTCCGGATCGTCATCAACTACAAGCACTTTGTAGATCAAGCTTTATCTCTCCCTTGCCATTTTTTTTGATTCGAAGTATACCGGATGATGAAGAATACGGCAGCACTGACGAACGGTATCCATAGCAGCTTTAATCCGTAACGATAGACGAGATCGCCGACTTCCTGCGCATGATCACCGACCAAATAGCCAACGGTGAAGAAAATGGATGTCCAGACAAATCCCGTTGTGAAGGAGAACAGTGCGTAACGCTTGAATGTTATTTTGTTAATGCCAATTACGTAAGGCATGACATGACGTATTATCGGGAAGAAATAACTTATACATAATGCAAAACTACCATATTTATCCACCAATGTCTCTGAAAAATTGAGCCATTTATTCAGTTTTTTCCTTCGATGCAGCCGGTCAAGCACTGATGTTCCAAATATTCGGCCTAGTACATAACCTAGCGACAACCCTGAAATAACACCCAAATATGTCAGGAGAAAGGCAGGGAACGAGTGAAGAAGCCCGTTCGCCGTTACAGCGCCTCCTGTCATCACGACAACCTCATCCGGAATCGGCATGCCAACGATGCCGAGCCACAATGCGAAATACAGTGCAGCATAACCGAGATGATGGATCAACGATAGCAACGTATCGTAATTCATGGGCAACACCCTCCTTTCTGCAAAACCTGAAAATTTTCCGCTCGATAAAACAGAGCGTTTCCGACAATAAAATTCCTCCCGCAACGTCCACCAAAAACATGCTGTTTGAGGAATGGCAAGGGGCCAGGCCAATGGTGAATAAGCAATAAGCTTTTTTTCATGCGGCTTCAAAGCCTTTTGCGGCAAACGTATACGAATGCCGGCGGTATATTCCAAGGGACATAATGAACGTGCTCAATATCAAACAGAGTGCTCAGCTGTTTCTTCATTTGCTGCGAATATTGGAAGGCGATGAACAATCCGCCCGGCTTCAGCGAGGTTACGATTTGATCCATTAATTGATCGCGCAGCTGTTGCGGGAAGTTGAAAAACGGCAGTCCGCTCAAAATGCAGTCCAGATGCTCAATCCGTTCGTTCTGCAGCGCTTCCCGGAGCTTGCACGCATCCGCGTAACAGGAATAAGCGGGGAACCGTCTCATTAATTGATCGCGCAACGACGCTTCCTTCTCAAACAACATCACATTCGCGTCTTTCAGGTTTACCACATCGATATATTTGGTTATGGCGCCCGTACCCGCTCCAAGCTCGGCAATATGATCGACCCGATTCCAGTTCACCTGTTCGAGCATTTTTTTAGCCAAAAACATCGAGCTAGGCGTAATGCTGCCGATTTGTTTCGGTGCTCGCAAAAATTTGTGCAAAAATTGTAGCTTCTCTTGGATATTTTCCATCATAAGTCTCCCTCCCTCGTTTTTAGTATCCTTATCTTAAGAAATATTTCTTCGGAACGAACAAAGAAATTTCTGAAGAAATTCTGAAGTTGAGCGGAACGAAGAAAAGCGGAAGCACCCGTTTAGCAGCGTATGGACTGGAGCGCTTCGACTGAGATAAAGGAAAATAGAAAAGTGGAAACGCCTTGCCCAGGGGCGACAGGCATAAGACGAGCTGGCGAGAAGGCTGCTTTTTAGCCTTCTTGACGGATTGGCTTATGCCCCCGAGCCCCTAGGCGTTGCAGCTAGACAACACGAAGAGCGTTAGCGATTCGATGTTGACTTATCGTAGGGAGAAGCGCGAAGTACACTAGCTGCTGGGCGCTGGAGCTGGACAATTCTCAAAGTTCAATGATATAAATTCTGATACTAAAATAGAAACACCTACAGCGTCTTTCAAATTGTAGAAGATGCATGCCCCTAGATGTGCCCAAACGTAAAAAAACACGCCTAATTTGACGTGTTATCATTGCGTTTCTATATTGGATTGGTATTACTTTGGTGAACCCGAGTGAATACTTTAGACCGATCACCCAAACAATTTCCAAAAGTCCTGTCATTATGATCTATATCCATGCCATTTTAGCGCTCTCTCCTTCGACAATGACACTTATTTTTGAACCACGAAGTTCTCCATATATCGATAAATAGCGTAAGCTACCCCATTCTCATCATTTTTAAGGGTTGTCGTGGTACAAACAGCTTTTATGACATCTTTCGCATTTCCCATCGCTACACTGTATCCAACTTTCTGGAACATGGATAAATCATTGTTGCTGTCCCCGATTGCCATCGACTGCTCTAAGGAGCCATTCAGCATGAAAGCCAATTTTTCTAGGGCATTTCCTTTTGAAGCTCTATTACTAGTAATTTCAATATTATAATCAGCAGATGAAACAACCATCAAATCATCAAACATGTTGAATTGGTTCCATCCTTCCGCTAATTTCTTTTGATCAAAAGAACAGGCTACTATATTAAAAAATTCCTCCTCCTGTTTCAAAATATCATGATAGTTTTCAACGAGAACATAGCCAAACTGTTCAAATTGTCTTTCCGCTACTTCTACTACTTCTGTCCAATCCGAATCCAAATCTGCTTCTTTCAGGCTCTGAATCTCTTGATAAATATGTTCTCTCCTCTTTTTAAGCGTATAAATGGCTTTATTCGTAAACACTTCGTAATAATAATCCCGTTCATCTAACCACTTTAGAATCAATTCGACACTTACTTTCGAAATCGTAATAGAAGAAAGCACCTTTCCGTCCTTTGAATGAATGGTTGATCCATTTGTCCCAATGATCAATGGTGCAATCCCAGCTTTTTTACAAATGGTTTGAACGTCAAAATAAGCCCGTCCTGTGGATATAACGACTTCAAAACCCCGATCTTGGGCATATTGAATCGCCTTTATATTTTCTTCACTAATCTCATTCTGGTCGTTTAATAATGTTCCATCTAAATCTATTGCAATGAAGCTCATGCTATTTAGCTCCTTTTCTCATTCTATCTACTAATTTTTCTTTCTAGCTTTTTTACCTCTAGCAAAAAGAATCCAATCAAAAAAGAGAGAGTATTCCCTCTTCCTTCTCGATATGTCATTTTATCAATTGACTATCCTTGAATCCAATTGATTTCCTCTAATTTTGAATCATTTCTCCATTCCTCTGGAAATGGTTGCTCGCAGACAATTACATCGACTTTTTCTAGAGGACAAACTTTACAAAATGTATCTACACCAAATTTAGAGTAATCCGTTAGCAAGATAACTTGCTTTGCTACCTCAACCATCTTGCGAGAAACTAATGCTTCGTGTAAATGATAATTACTAACTCCACTTTGAAGAGAAACACCACCAGCTGAAATGAACGCTTTATCAATATTAAATTGATTTAACATTTGTTCAGTGAGACCGCCGCTTATGGATTGCTGCTTTGGATCAATTTGTCCACCTAGTAATAGAATTTGTCCTGTAAACATATTTTGATTAAGCAATTCGGTTAACACAGATGACACAGGAAGAGAATTGGTTAAAATGGTAATGTCTTTTTTATTGTTAATACACTGCGCAAATTCAAGCATGGTTGTCCCAACATCAATGACAATCACATCACCGTTAGAAATGAGTTCTACTGCTTTTTTCCCAACCTTAACTTTCGCTTCTTGATTCACAGTTGTACGGTGTGTGAATGGAGGTTCCTCAAATCCAAAGACCGTTTTAATCGCTCCACCGTAAACCCTCTTTAAAAGTCCTTTCTCTTCTAATATCATCAAATCACGTCGAACAGTTTCCTCTGAAACATTAAATTGTTCAACTAATTCAATGACTTTTACTTTTCCCATTTTGTTCAGTTCTTTTAAAATTTCATTCTTTCTTTCTTCTGGCAAAACAGACATATGACTTCCTCCCATTACGAAAAGCCCATTCTAATTAGCTAACATAATGCATTCTTTCTTTGGTACAAGAATATGCACCTGTGCTCCTTGTTCAAGCATTTTCCCTTGGTGATGAAGATCATCTACCAGGAAAGCGGACTCTTCTGTTTCTACTTCATATCTTAAAACATTTCCTGTCATGGAAACATCTTTAATAATCCCTTTAATACCCCAGTTCGCTTGTAAATCCAAATGATTTTCACAAGCGGAAACTAGTTGTAGAACTTCAGGACGAATAGCAACCTCATTCCCGTCTATCTCTGTGCTTTGAACAAGTTTACGGAAAACGTCGATACTCAAAACATTGTAATTTCCGATAAATTTCGCCACAAATGTATTGACGGGCGAGGTATAAATTTCTGTTGGTGAACCGGATTGAACAATTTTTCCTTTATTCATGACAAAAATCCGATCGGACATTGTCATGGCTTCTTCCTGATCATGGGTCACAAAAATTGTGGTAATATCTAATTCTTTCTGGATTCTCTTTAATTCCTTTTGTAAGTTCTTTCTAATTTTCGCATCCAATGCACTTAACGGCTCATCCAAAAGCAGGACCTTTGGTTCCATGACAAGTGCACGGGCAAGAGCCACCCTTTGTTGTTGACCACCAGATAATTGATGAGGATAGGACTGTTCTTTTCCAATCAAATCTACCAGTTCAATCATCCTCGTTACTCTTGATTTAATATCCTTTGCCTTCTTCATTTTAAGGCCGTAAGCGATATTTTCAAAAACGTTCATATTCGGGAATAATGCATACGATTGAAACACCATACCTACTTCACGGTTACGCGGTGATAAATGAGTAATATCTTTTCCATCAATGAAGATACTTCCTTTATCCACATCTTCAAGTCCGGCAATGGATCGTAATAAGGTGCTTTTTCCGCACCCGCTTTGTCCAAGAAGGGTCGCAAATTCTCCCTTTTTTAATGTCAATGAAATATTTTCTAACACGTCTTGATGATTATAACCCTTCGTCACTTGATCAATCGTTACATAGCTCATGGATTTTCACCTTCTAAAGCTGTATTTTTTTGACGGTATGATTTCTTTAAAAATGAAAGAGATCGTTTCTTATTAGAAAAGACAGGAGCATTCTCTTTTCTGAATGTAAGTTTTAGTACAGTCCCCGTTAAAAGTAAAATGATAGAATAATACGTAATCACAATGGCACTTGTTAAGTGACCACTCTTGTTGAGTTTATCGGCAAGATAAATTTGAATCGTTTCAAATCGGCCCCCGACAAGCAAATTGGCAAAAGCAAACTCACTAAATAAAAGCGCGACGGATAATAAGGTAGATACTAAAATACCAGAGATAATATTGGGAAACACCACTGTACGAAACGCCTGGAATTTTGTGGCCCCAAGTAATTCGGCCGCATCGACAAGCTGGACCGCATTCACTGTACGAAGGCTGTTGCGAATACCTTGATACATAAATGGCAGAATCGTGATGAAATAAGCACCAACTAAAATCCATGGTGTTCCGGCAATTTGAATAGGTCCATCTGAATATACTTTGATTAATCCTACAGCTCCAACAATGGGCGGTATACCATATGGAAGCATAGCGGCTGCTTGAAGCCATTTTTCCCATTTACCGAAATAGACAGTGATGATAAAAATCGTTGGGAGCATAATTACCACACTAAGACCAACCGTCACGACAATTAAAAACAGCGTATGCTGCAGCGCCCGATAAAACCGTTCATCTTGAAATAATTCAATATACCATTTCACTGTATAACTCTCTGGTAGAATCGTATGATCCCATTTTCCAGCCATCGAGAATAAAAACGTTCCTACTAGCGGGATTAATAAATAGATAACAAGCAAGCCCACGATCACTTTATGAAACACTAATGAAGACTTCATCGTAAATCCCTCCTAATGCGGCGCATCATTCGTTCATTGAACCACATTGCCGCGATCATGGTCACTGCTAGAAGAATACCCATCGCACTACCCAACTGCGGCTTTAAGGTAACGTCACTCGATACTAAAGAGGCAATTTGCAAGGATAATAAATTATAGTTGCTTCCGACAAGTGCATAGGCTGTCGCATAAGCTCCCATCGCGTTCGCAAACAAAATACTGAATGTGCCGGCAATGCTAGGCAAAAGAACCGGGATCCCGATGTGGCGCCAAAAGGATAAGGTCGTTCCACCTAATAAGGAAGAAGCTTCTTTCCATTGCTTTTTAATTCCCTGATATGATGGGTAAATAAGCATAACAGCAAGGGGAATTTGGAAATAAATATAAACCAGAATGAGACCTGTCCAAGAATATAAATTAAAGCCTGCAAATACATCCAAACCAAGCTTAGAAAAAAGCAGCGTAAACAATCCATTGTTTCCAAGTAAAATAATATAGGAAAAGGAAAGCGGAATTCCTTCGAAGTTCGAAGTCATATTGGCAATCATCAGTAAGCGATTTTGTATTTTTTGTGAGAACTTTGTAAAGGAATAGGCGGCAATAACCGCAATAATCACAGAAGTAACAGCAGAGAACAACGAAATGACAAGGCTATTTTGAATAGCTTGTAAATAAAATTTACTTTTAAATATGGTTAGGTATTGTTGAATCGTCACTTGAACTCCATCATCTGCATAAAAACTATCCTTCAGCATGGCCACTAATGGTCCTATTTCAAACCCAATCACGAACAAAATAAATGGTAGTAAAAGAGCTAATAAGTAAAATTTTTGTTTTTTAATTTTTCTCAAGACTTCTCGCTCCTCTATATTCGCTAACAATGGGGGAATTGGTTTCATCGTACGTACGTTAAACCAATTCCCGGTAACCTTCCTATTTCTAAATAGGGTACTTTCTTTAAACGGTCATTTTCCTATTAAGACCTGGAAGTGAATAGTTCACCATTTTATCGGACGGCTCAATCTCTAACAGTTCACAAATAAGCGGGGCAAAAGCCAATTGCGGAACGACCTCACTGTGAACACCAGGCTCCACTTTTGGACTGATGATAAAGAGTGGTACATCACGCTCACCATCTGTGATGCCGCCGTGATTGCCATACTCACTCATGCCATGATCAGACGTAATTAAAATGTGATACCCTTCCTTCATCCAAATCGGCAAAAGCTGTGCCAGCAAGCTGCCCATTTTTAAGATTTGTTCACGATATTCTTTCGATTCCGAACCGAAAGCCTCTCCTTTTACATCGACACCGAGCGGATGAATATATAAAAAGTGCGGGTCATATTTTCTGCGCAATGCTTCTGCATCTATTAACACATGACTGTCCGGATAATCATCATCCCAATAAAATTTTCCATATTGAATCGGCTTAGACTCATCCTCTTGCTCGCGGTCTTCAACAAAATGGAATGGGGCGCGATTATAAAGTTCACTTACCCAGTAATAGGCTGCCGCTCCATTCCTTAAACCGTTCTCCTTCGTCAGATGAAAGAGACTTTTCTCGGTAGATAGTTGAACAGCTTGATTGGATGTAATGCCATTGACAGATGCCGGTGTACCAGTAAGCAATACTTCATATAATGGACGGGAAAGACTTGGCAGCTCCGATTTAACCTTGTAAAGTGCTGCCTGATTGGTTTCCACAAGATGTTGAATAAATCCGAGAGTTTCACAGGCTTTATCGTATCTCATCCCATCAACAACAATTGCGATTACTTTATTTGACATGGACTAATACCTCTTCTTGCCAAAGCTGCGGCAACGTTTTAGCCGTTTCTTCCCAGGCTTTGTAATCTTTAATTGGTTTTGCATTCTTGTACTCTTCTTTTGGAATCATTTTATCCGCTACTTCTTTCGGAAGATTTACATTATCACGAATAGGGCGAGCAAACCCTTTAGCCAAGTTAATTTGTCCCTCGTCGCTTAAGATATATTCTCTAGTGGCCAGCGCTGCATACGGATGCTTCGCATATTTGTTAATAATCGTGGCATAGCCGCTAACGACTGAACCTTCCTTTGGAATGGTGACATCGAACTGGTTACGATTAATTTGTTCAGCATAACCAAGGGCATTGAAATCCCAAACAATGGCCACTTCCACTTCCCCTTTTTCGATGTTAGCCGGCTTGGCATCCGTTAAGCCAAGACGTCCTTGCTTGGCAAGCTTTGCAAAAAAGTCAATTCCTGGTTGAAGGTGTTTTTCATCACCGCCGTAAGCCATTGCAGCAGCAAGAACGCCCATTTGGTTCTGTGTACCACGCTGAACATCTCCAACGGTTACTTTATAATTTCCTTTTAATAAATCATCCCAAGATTTTGGCGGGTTTTTCACTAATTCTTTATTCGTTAAGAAAGCAATCGTTCCTTGGTAGCCGACAACCCAATCCCCGTTGTCATCTTTTGCCCACTCAGGTACATCGTTCCAATAGGACGTTTTATAAGGGATTGTTAATTTTTTCTGTTCGGCAATAGGTCCAAAGGAAATCCCTACATCACCGATATCAGCGGTTGCGTTCTCTTTTTCAGATTCCATTTTAGCAATCTCTTCGGCGCTGGATAAATCTGTATCCGTGTGTTTCAATGTATATTTTTTCGTCATTTCATCCCATGTTTCTACCCAGTTGGCCCATGAATCAGGCATTCCGGCACTATTCACTTCGCCCTCTTTTTTGGCTTTTGTTTCAATTTCTTTCAAGGATAATGTGTTGGGATCCTTAATAACTGAAGCTGCTGGCTCTTTTGTCGTTCCACAAGCAGCTAATCCTAGTACACTTATTCCTAACATCACAGCTTGAATAGACTTGTAACAATTCTTCTTGAATGTGTAGTTCATAAAAAGCGCCTCCAATTAATGTGGATTTTTTAACGTTGTTTACTGTTTGTTACGGTTTAATCATAATCAAACAATATTAATCCCTCATTAATCCGATATTAAGTTGTTGTAAATCCTCTCTTTATTTATCTAATTCACTTATCCTGAATAATTTTTCCACCAAAACAAACATAACAAAAAAAAGACTACCTCCTTTTTTAGGAAATAGTCTATCCTTTAGAAAAAATCATTTTGATACCCTGAAAGGATTAGATTTTAACCGGTTGTTTGCTCATAACCTTGGTGTTTGCAGTGCAAGCTCTTTTTTAACTCTAAATGATCTGAGAAGCAACCCTATTCCAAGGAACAAAACCGTTGCAATAACTCCGCTGATTGGATTCAACCAAAAGTCACCGTTCTTAGTAAATGTAATAATGCCACTTGTTGTTACCAAAACCGTAGGAAACGCATCTTCAACTGCATGCATCAACACACATGGCCATACGGACTTTGTAAGCCTGTATATTTCAACATACATAACAGTCCAGCACACCATAAGCACACAGCCTGTCAAAAGCATACCCATCCTTGAAATTGATTCAAAATAATCGTTTGGCAGAAACACCATGTAATACGCAGCATGCCACAACGCCCAAACAAGCCCAGAAATAAGATAAATCAGCCAGTCATTGAACTTTAGTTCTATTAGTTTTGGTGTCAGATATCCACGCCATGCAAACTCCTCAAATATGTTTTTGATAAAATTACCTGCAACAGAAACAGCTGCAAGTGAAAAAAACGTATACATTTCACCATTTGATAGGTCAGTACATCCTAAAAGCAATGCGAAGCCAACGGTTATTATAGTAATTAACGGATAAATAACCAATGACACAAGATACCACTTTATATTACCTTTAAAATTGGGCTTAATACCAATGTCTTTCCAATCACGGCTGATAATTCTAAGTAGTATTGCTGTTAGTAACGGTAACACAAGCCACAGCCCCATACCCAAAGAATTATCTTCTGACTGTTCTGTAAGAATAGAATCAAGCAATACGCCAAGCCAACCGCTTAACAATACAACAATAATGAAAATAAGCAAATTGTATCTTCGTTTATTTCTTTTCTCGTCAAACATTTTCAACGTCTCCTTTCACTTCATTACGATGTCCAATAGATTCACACTGGGCAAAAGCGCATCGGGAGTACGTGCCAATTCAATTGCATTTCAGAACCACAAATTATGCTATTAATATAAATCTACTAATTCTTCTTCCGTCTCACTATTCCCTTTATAGTATTTTTCAATATTAAGCTTATTTTCTTTCAACTTTATTCCTGCAACCCTTGAGTTACAGCATCGAGTGCTTCCATTCCTCCAAAATAAGCTATTTTCCCTTCGCTTAAGTAAAGTAATTTATCTTCGCTCGATTGCTGGATCCCATCGAGCAAATGAGTGCTTATAATGATGATACTGTGATAAGAAAGCCGCTGCAGAATGCGTTGAAAATAGATTCGCTCCCCTATGTCTAAACCTTCAAACGGCTCATCCAAAATACATATACGTGGATGATTGATGAGAGCTTGAATCAAGCCTACTTTTTGTAGTTGTCCTCCCGAGAGGTTACGAAGCTTCCTCCTTTTAACTTGCGTTAGATGGCCTTCTTGCAGCCATTGAGCAACAGTTTTTTTTATAAGATTCACGGGAATGCCTTTATGAAAGGCAAGATACATTACATATTTTTCTACCGTCATATCTGAATGACCTGTAAAATGTTGTGGTAGGAAACCAATTATTTTCCGAATCTCTTCAATCGTTAACTCTCTTCGATAAGTCCCAATATTTTCATCACGAACTAATGTAGTATAGTTTACTTCCCCTTGCTGTGGTTGAATTGCTGTCGCAAGGAGCTTCAACAGCGTGCTTTTCCCTGCTCCATTTTTTCCAACTACATACGTAATTCCTTTTGTAAACGAACACGTGATTTGGTTTAAAAGTTTGGTATCCTTCAACGAATATTCCACAGCGTCTAATTTTATTCTCATTTTAAATTCACCGAAAAGCGATTCTTTAATAAAATGGTGCTTAACAATAAAATAGAGAGTCCAAAAATTATCATATTCATTACAAGAAAATAATCATCGCCAGGCACTTGAAACAAAAGCTCTTTCTTTAATAAAACTTGGCTGAACCAAATAAATAGTGTGAGTGACAACCCTATTTTTTGTCCTAACCAGAATGTCGCAACAAATCCAACTACTCCAAAAAAGAAAACAGGAATAAAGGAACTAACTAAATACAATATCGTACTTTCTCTTCCTACGATAAAAAAACATAATGGCAGCGCCAAGACTAACTGGAATCCCATAACAATCATAAATCGGGTAAACATTTGCTGGATGATTGGATAATAGCTTAATGTTTCAATGATCTCATTCCCTTCGTTTTTAGGACGGAAGGAATATCCAATGACTGCAATGACAAGAAGGGTGATCCACTTGATCCAGTTCGTAAATCCAAACAATGGATCTGCCGTATTTACACTAATCGTAAAGGTTATCGCAATCATGACAAGTCCGGTTAATAGCCAGCTTGTCGTACCATAAAAATTCCATTGCGATAAAAATATATTTACTATCTTATCTCTAGTTGAAAGAGAATTTTGCGTCGTTTCAAGTTCTAGACGTAAATCAACTGGACTTTGGTTCTCCTCGATTTTTTTCATTTTTTGAATCAAGTCGAGCGTCATTTCTCTTGTCGGCTCGGGGGCAGTAAATCGAGCAAAATGTGTTTTCCACTCTTTTTCCAATTTCGTTAGTTCTTGATTTTCATCCATTTCCCTCAACCCCTTTCTCTCTCATCTGCAATTAAAATGTTTTCGAGCAGTTTTAAGCCACGCGCAATTCGAGTTTTTACAGTATTTATAGAAAGATCTAATGCCAATGCGATCTCCGAGTATTTCAAATCCTGATAAAATCGTAAATATAATACTGTACGGTAATCAATTGATAACTGATTCAACGACTCTACCATCCATTGTCGTTCAAGTTGATGATCAATAATATGGTGAACTTGTCCTGTTCCTTCAATATCTTTATCCGTTACATATTCAAGACGCGACGTAGGTTTTCTCCAATAATCTTTACATGTATTGGTCGCAATTTTATACATCCACGGTTTATATTGATCAGGAACAAAGCCCTTTTGTCCTTGTTGATAGATTTTAAGAAATGTTTCTTGAACAATGTCTTCCGTCAATTTTTCATCGTTCAATAACCGATAAACGTATCCAAACAGAGGTTTATGGTATCGGAAAACAAGGATATCGAACGCAGAGTCTATCCCAAGTGACAATTGCCGCATATATTCCTCATCTTGCATCCTTCTACCTCCGTTTCAAACTGACTTTTGATTGATTTTAGAAATTGCCCCTACCATAAATAATACGCCTAGTCCGATATAAGACAATCGGTTAAAAATAATCCAATGATTTTCCACTGCAAAAAATCCACTTTCTCCACTCGCAAAACGTTGAACACTTTGATATATAAGTAAAATGGCGTTGTAATCCCGCAACAACGCACCACCAAATAGGATCATCATCCAAAAAAAGATCCCTGCCACCAATCCTCCAAGTGTATGATTTCCTATTACAGTCCCAAGAATCACCAAACCACCTAATGCGATATAAACGGGAATTGTAAAAAAAAAGCCTTGCCATAGAAATTTTCCGAAAATAATGGCTAAAGGAATTGTGATGGTACTCGTTAGCCCGAAAAATATAATCACAGAAAATGCTGCCCTCTCTAGAAGAAATGACCACTTAGTTACCGGAAATGTAATTAGCTGATTAAAAAACTTTGAATCTACATCAATTGAAAAACACCATTGGAGGATAAAAACGAACCATATCGGTGCTGTCTTTTCATAAATAAGACTAGATAAAGCATCCACTGTATATGTTCCGGAATTGTAGTTGATTACTCCGATAATTGGAATAAGCAAGAGCGTCATGAACGAATATATTGATGTAAACCATAGCTTTAAAAAAAGTCGGAGTCTAATCAAGAATCCCCTCACCATTTTGATTCTCCTTCGTATTGTTTTAAAGCGACTTCCATGTCAAATTCCTGCTTGTTATCAAGCTCTACCCAATAATTAAAAAGATACTTTATGACATCTTTAAATTGTTCTATACCTTTTTCCTCATAGCCTTGTAATAAATTTACAGGTGTAAGTTTTTCACCTTCCACCCGCCAATTGGATTTATACCATTCCGCAAAACTAATCTGTTCATGTAAATTATTCATAATCATCCAAACCAACGCATCAGACAAAACATAAGAATCTTCGTTATTACTGAAATTATATTCCCGGGTTAATTCATTTTTTAGTTCATACGCAATTTCCGAATCATCTATATCCTCGCTTCTCATCACAAAAAAACCATAATTTACGCTATCGTGTGTAAGATAATAATAGTTATCACTCAATATGTAGATAACAGAAGGACTCATCGGAACTCCTAGCCAATCTTCAATAAAGGTCCAGGATTTTTGATAGCTCTTGATCACTTCTTTCACACCGTTAAAGACTTCAGGATGTGCGACAACCCGAATTTGACCAACCTTGTTTTCCTTGAAATTTCCACCTATTAAAGATAGACCATATTGAGAAGTCCCTTGAAACGTACCTTTACTAACTTCGGGAATCGTCAATGCAAGAGGGATTTTTTGATTTTCTCTTGTAATTTTAACCGTGAATTCTGTAGGAAAATCCTTCACAAGCCGAGCGTTTCTTAATTCAAATTGCGCATAAAGATTAGTATGCTCCCGTGCAATCACTAGAGGCCGCTTCCCAACTAAAGGATACCAACCTGCCTCTTTAGGAAGATAAATGCGCTCACTTTTAATAAAGGCTTGTTCCACATAACCATCATCACGAAATTGCAAGACATTTCCTTCATAATGAATGTTTACGTCAAATTTTTCACCCGGCTGAATCGCTTGATCAAAGTGAAGTGTGATAAAATCTTTATCTCGTGAACAAGTAACAGACTTTTCGCTTGTACATTCCCCTATATTTAACCCGTGGTATAAAGTGAGAAATACATCATCCACTGACTCATTGCCATTGTTTTTAATCGTTAAGGTACCTTGAACACTAATCTGATCATCCGCCTTAAGTTCCACACTTAAATTTGTTTTTTCCATTGCAAATTCATATGCTTGATCATCTTTATGCTTTTCATAGAAGGAATTCTCCCATTGGTAATATGCTGTTTCATCCTCACCTTGAAACGACTCTACATATTGCTGACCCGTCGTAATGAATTGTTTAAGGGCTTGGTCATATTGCATATAGCGCATTCCACTTAACACAATCGCAGGAATGATGAAGATTGTAATAAGGATGGGAATCAGCTTTTTTTCTTTTTGGTTCGTTCGATTACGCCTGAACAATAATAGTGTTACACCAATAAACACAATCCCCACCAAAACAACAGCACTTTGGTGCAAAATTGAACATTTAAACACATGATGAATCCCCCATATCCCCTCATATGGAGAACCAATAAACATAAAATCAAAAGGAGTTAATAAGTGAAACTTCGGGTTATCCCATTTTTGGGCATATCCAACATAGTCAATAGGTAAAAGTAAACTCAGTACTAAAATAGCTGGAATGACAAGATACGCCAACATGGATTTAATCAATATCGCAAATAAAAAACCAATGGAAATGAGAAGAAAAAATGCTCCTTCCATTTGAATGAATACGTAAAAAATATTTTTAAACCAATCTCCAATCGTCATTGCTGCACTCATGAACCATATTGCTTGCACGACTATTGTAATGACTGTGATAGATAAACCGTATAATTGGGTGATCAGCCATTTCCCTACAACCCAATCCACATTTTTCACATCGTATGTTACAACTAATTGTTCAAAATCATTATCCCGATCTTTACTCGCCATATAAACAGCCATTAGTCCAACAATGAGTAGATTGAGCAGTAACATCCAGATGAAGCTGTTATAAAATACTACAGCTCGCTCTTTATAATGAATAGATTGGATTTCATAAGAGACAATGCTATATCCCCAATACAAAACATTTACTACTAAAGGAATAGCTAGAAATTTATTACGAAGTAAAAGTAGCCCTTCATTTCGAATAACTGATTTCATCAAATTCATGAAATCACCCCATTAATAACCGCCATATAGCCATCCTCAATCGTTGGTTTTACGGGGATCGCTTCTTCAAAGGGGGCATCTATCGAAATAATCCTAAATACAACATTATCCTTTTCTTTCCGACTGGAAATGATGACATATTCCTTTTCAACTTGATCGTATTCGGAATAAGGTACTGATACCTCCCAAACAACATTTATAGCCTTTTCGGCTAATGCATCTGTGGAACCTTGGAAAAGCACTTCGCCATGATGAATAACCGCAGCATTTTCACAGCTGGATTCAATATCACTAATAATATGGGTTGATAAAATAATAGAGTGGTCTTTACTCAATTTTTCTATCAAATTTCGAAAGCGAATTCTTTCTGAAGGATCAAGTCCAGCAGTCGGTTCATCAAGGATAATTAATTTCGGATTTCCAAGAAGAGCCTGAGCGATACCAAGCCGCCTCTTCATCCCTCCGGAGTAACCTTTTATCTTTTTATTTGCTTGTGGTAATAAATTTACTTCTTCCAGTACTTTCTCTACTTGTAAGTTTCTTTCCTGCTGATTCGTTATACCCTTCATGGAAGCAACATAATGTAGAAATTCTCTTCCTGTAAACTGGGTTGGTACGTTAAAATGTTGTGGCAAATAACCGAGCAGTTGTCGTACCTTATCTCCTTCTTTTACTAAATCAAAATCATAAATGGTCACCTTCCCATCTTGAAAAGGAAGGATTGTACTAAGAATTTTCATTAACGTGGATTTTCCCGCTCCATTTGGGCCAAGCAGTCCGAATAATCCCGTTTCCATATGTAGATTGATATTTTTTAACGCTTGAAATTTACGGTAGTTTTTCTGTAATCCTTCTATTTTTAACGTCAACATCTATTTCTCCTCCTAAAAAACCACTCTGCTCCTTTCACGTATGGAAGACTCAAATTGTTTCAAAGAAAAATATTTTTTATAAACTTAGTCACAATAGACATGAAAAAAGAGGCCTCCATTAAATTTCAAAAGTTAATGGAGGCCTCTAATTCGGAAAATGCATACCATAATTCACTTCTATAACACCGCGAATCGAGTCACTTGTATTTTATATAATGGCTCTCCCTAACCTCGATCGGAATAACGTTCTGACAGTTTCTTTTTATGTGACTGAAAAACTTCTTCCAGAGGAATATTGTACTTGTTTGAAATCACAATTAAATTACCTAATACATCTCCTAACTCTTCTGTTAACTCCTGTTTATTTTCCTCGTAAGATCCCCTTACTTCATCAGGCCTATCTCTACCTATTTCAAGGGCTCTTATCGCTCGTGCAACCTCGCCTGTTTCTTCTGCTAAAAAGCCAATACGAATAAAAATGTCTAACTCAGACCAGCCTCTACTTTCATAATAATCCTTTACCCATTGTTGAAATTCAGTTACATCCATTTCCATTCAACCTCCAATTCAATACCTTAAGTTTAACAAAGTATCGAAAGTTTTATATAATCTTATACGTTGATTTCTTTAGGAGGCGATTTATTGTGAAAAAGTTAGCTGTATTTTGCGGGGCGAGCAATGGAGCATCTGATGTCTATATAGAAGGTGCAAAAAACCTTGGTAAAGAACTAGCTAAACGTGATATTGCACTTGTTTATGGTGGAGCGAGTGTTGGAATCATGGGTGCTGTTGCAGATTCAGTTTTAGATGAAGGAGGACACGTAATTGGTGTTATGCCAAGGTTTCTAGATAATAGAGAGATAGCCCATAAAAACTTGTCAGAGCTGATCATCGTAGATTCTATGCATGAGAGAAAAGCGAAAATGGCAGATCTGGCAGATGGATTTATAGCTTTGCCTGGTGGGCCAGGCACATTAGAAGAATTCTTTGAAATTTTTACGTGGGCTCAATTAGGGCTTCATCATAAACCATGTGGTCTCTTAAATATTAATCATTATTATGATCCTCTTATCGCATTATTTAATCATATGACTGAGGAACAGTTTTTACATGAAAAATACCGTACTCTTGCATTAGTCGATAATGACCCAAAAGGGATACTTGATAAATTTAATACATATGAACCACCAACCGTAAAAACTTACATTACTGAAAAACAAATCTGATAGACAAAAAACAGACCTAGGTATTACCCTAAGTCTGTTTTTTGTCTATTTAAATGTTTGATGCTAGACTAATCTGAAAAGAATGTTGGTAATCCAACCTCTTTTAGTAAGTTATTGAAAGGTGGTAAAATTATGTGATTAATAGGAAAAATCTTTTTGTTGAAAAATAATTGGGTCCGCATTTCCTTAAAAAGCCAATGATCAATTTGAGGGAAAACAAGCTCAAATGGTTTTTCCTTATCTATATTATATAAATAATACAAAATATAGGTATGAAGGTTAGGGAAATCATTTTTTATAGATGAAGCACTTTTTAAAAATGCAGACAGATAATCTTCAAAAAAATAAAATTGTTCTTTCGGCAAATGAATAACACCTTGTACAGTTCGAAAAACATCTGCTGAACCTTTATACCAATTGCCTAGCATAGCAGCAAAAGTTAATATTGAACGCCCACGAATCTCAAAATCTTTCTCATTAAAATATTTATAGTAATAATCATAATTTTCTTCTCCCCAATTTTTACAAGTATCAAATAAACCTATCTCAATACCAGAAAGTATATTAGCCAATTTATTTTTGATCATTTTATCACTTCCTTGGTATTCCTTTTTATATCAATATATTCTAAATTTAGTTACCTAAAAAGTTTTTTGTCCTATTTATCTAAAAATATTGTGGTCAAGAACGCCAATATTTAAATAAGAAAGAGCCGCTAATTAAGAATGGCAGCCTGATCTTAAAGAATATCCTCAAATAATACAAAATGCTATTTTTCAATGGTCTCAACGTTTCTTAGTTATCTCGAGCCTCCAGTCATTACATTGCATGATACTCCCAGGCGGGTATTCGAAGTCGCATTCCCCGATAAACAAGAAGTCGAGCTTCCGACAAATAGCGTTAGACGCGGGGTTGTTGATTGAAGGAAAGGCATGAATGGACCTGTGCTTATGTTCAGTGCTGGCATGGGTAATGGCTTCCGCTACAGCTTCTGTCGCTATTCCTCTACCTTGAAATGTCGGTAGGACACTCCAACCAATCTCATATACAGTCTCTTTTTGCCAGGAACTGTCCCAATAACCCACACTGCCTACGGTTTCGAGAGACGAGAGCAGGACGATCCTAAACATACGTCCAGTTCCCCGCCCGCCGATTTCAAGGTAACGTTTATGACGATCGAGGATCTGTTCCTCAGTCTCTGAACCTCCAAGGTGTTCCATCATCTCAGGTGCATTAATAAGACGAAGCAAAGCAAGATCGGCATCGCCCCAAGGTTCAATCCGAACCTGTGGTGCATTCATCCGTTCTGACATACTTATCACTCCAATTTTTGTTTTCTATTTCAGACCGAATTGTGGTTGCTAGTGAGGTTTATTCCAGCGAATAATTCCTGATATTAATAATTATTACCAGAACATTAGTTCTGAGTAAAGTGATTATTTGTTGGATTATCAGTATTAGATATTAAACAAAAGCTGTTGCTTTAGATGAAGAGGAATATTTAATAAGGTCATCTAATGAAAACATTAAATCTTCAATTCCTGAACGCCGTTAGTTAGATATCATCTCTTCGCATACAACACCCGTTTTGAAGCTTTGAATCAGCTCTTTTTAGAATCCAAGTCTTTATTTTTATACTGTTCTAGTTCTTGTCTAAGCTTAATCAACAAATTTCCCTAAAAGCATTTCATAATTTTTGATATTTGTCTTAGTCGTGTTCTTGAAACGTCTGTCATCCAGAAAGTCTTGATACGCAAATTTTAATAACACAAAAAACTACTCCCTAATTTTTTTAGGAAGTAGTCTATTGTTTAGAAAAAAGTCATTTAACCATTAAAAAGTGGCTGACTCTGCCTGTATATTAGTAATTTAAACAGGTAGATTTCTATCTAAAACCAATCTAACTCTTAAAACAGCCTCTTATTATGCTTTAGAAATATCAATAAATCCTTCTCCGAACACATCACGAACATCGTGAATAGCGACGAAAGCATTCGGATCAGTAGATTGAACAATTCGTTTCAACTTTATTACTTCTTGCTTACTAATAACAATATAAAGAATTTCCTTTGGGGTTTTTGTGTAATAACCATGACCCGAGTATACAGTTACCCCTCTGTCCATTGATGTAGTCACCTGTTTGGCAATGTCATTCGGTTTATCAGAAATAATTGTAATGGCCTTCTTCGTATTCAAGCCTTCGATTACAAATTCCATCACTTTCGTTCCAACATATAGCATAATAATTGTCAACATCAGCTTTTCTGCACCAATGATAAAATAAGATGAAAAAGCGACGATTAAATCAAAAAACAATAGACCATAGCTAATATTCCATCCTAAAAACTTATGTGTAATCCTTGCTAAGATGGTAGTACCTGCTGTTGTTCCGCCAACCCGAATAATTAAGCCAATCCCAGCCCCTATAATGATTCCTCCAAAAATAGCATTCACCATCAATTCATCAGAAGCAATATTCCAACCTTCTGTTAGATGAAGAAAAAGCGAGTTAAAAACTACAGCAATAATCGTATAAATCGTTGTTATCTTATTCAAAAATTTATAACCAATTATTAACAAAAATGCATTCAGAATTAAGTTGACTAGACCTGGTGACCACTCAAATAAATAGTAGGTAATAATTGTGATACCCGTTACCCCGCCTTCCCCAAACTCGTTCGGAATAACAAATAAATTAACACCTAACGCAAAAAGAAAGGCACCAATAATGATAAAAATGATGTCTGTGGTTGTTTTTTTCATACTCTACCTCACTGCTTATAAAAATATTTACTCAGGCACAAACTCTCACCATTATATCGTTTAACATTTAACTCGTACAGTAGTCTGTTATATATTAGGAGTAAATTAAGGGGGGGATTCTACTAGACATTAGTTTTTCAATATGCTAAACATTTATTCGAATTTGCTGAAAAATGTTCTGAAATTCAAGAAAATTTATATTAATGGTTTATAAAATAGCCTTGAACAATCTTGGAAAATTCTCTTGCGACTGGAGTCAGTTCTTTTGCTGATTTCTTAACCAATCCTATCTCTCTGAAGATCTCCGGATTCAGCGGCAAACTACGTATATCTTTTAGTTTTTTCGGTAAGGCCAGGTGAGGCATAATGGTGATTCCTAGCTTTCCAGCAACCATTGAAAGTACTGTTTGGTTGTCTTTAATATCGTATGAAATGGTTGGTTTTATCTTTTCCTCGCGAAACTTTTCTTCTATCAGTGTTTCACAGCCAGATCGCAACATAATAAAGCTTTCTCCAACAAAGTCTTCTATATTGATAACAGAATTCTGTTCAAAATGGTGGCCTTCGTATATCACAGCGGATAAAGGGTCATTTAGCAGATGAATAAATTCCACGTTTTTGACTGGCAATGCTGCAAAACCAAAATCCACTGTTCCCTCTTCCACCCATTTTATGATTTCATCGTAACTTCCTTCATAAAGCCTGACCTCAATGTTAGGGAATTTTTCTTTAAAGCTAGAAACCAAAAACGGAATAAACCTGGCAGTAAAGCTTGGAAAACTCCCTATTGAAAGCTTCCCTATTTCCATCCCATTCACAGCTGCAACCTTTTGCTCAATATGTGCCATATTTTCAGCAATTGCACGTATATGAGGGATAATATACTCACCCGCAGTGGTTAAAGATACTCCATTTCGTCCACGTTTTAATAAGTCCACACCAAGTTCTGACTCTAGTGCTGTTATATTATGACTGACTCCTGATTGAGTAAGTCCTATTTGGTCTCCTGCTCTTGTAAAACTTCCATTCTCTACGACTTTTAAAAAGACTTCCAACTGAAAAAAATTCAACATTTCTCATCTCCTTCTTCTTTTATTTTACATTAGAAAGTCGAATGTAACAAATGAAAAACATTCATTTTGCTTATGCAATAACCAGGAATACAATAGATTCAGCTTCAGAAAAATAGAATGATTGGAGAATGGATACAATGATGAAACAAAAATATACCAAGATACTATCTCCGTATACTCTTTCCAATGGAACGATTCTTAAAAACAGGGTTGTAGTTGCACCCATGACAACTTACTCAGGTCAAGAGGACGGGTGTGTTTCCGAGGAAGAGCTTTCCTACTATAGAAGAAGAGCAGCAGGGCCAGGTATGTTTATTACAGCAGCAGCTACGATTTCACCTGTAGCTACAAGCTTTCCTAGACAAATAAAAGTGTATGACAAGCAAAGTACCAGCGGTCTTACAGATCTAGCAAATACAATTAAAGCAAAAGGTGCAAAAGCAATTTTGCAGCTTCACCATGGTGGCAGTGAAAGTCTTCCAGGCTATACAGGTGGAGAACAAATGGTTAGTCCAAGTGGCGTTGTAGCAAGCATTTATAAAGAAGCCGGAGAAAAATATATCCCCCGCGAACTGAGTCAAGATGGAATTTTATCTACCATTCAAGACTTTGGAAGAGCAACCCATTTAGCCATCAAATCGGGATTTGATGGTGTAGAAATTCATGGTGCGAATGGATATTTAATACAACAATTTTTTTCTTCTTATTCTAATCACCGTAGCGACTATTGGGGAGGTACATTGGAGAAAAGAATGAATTTTCCACTTGCAGTTATAGAGGAAGTGAAACGTATACGTGATCATTATGCTGACAAGCAGTTTATTATAGGCTATCGATTTTCACCTGAAGAACCGGAGGAATCTGGTATAAAGATGGATGATACCGTAGCATTTGTAAATAGATTGGCTGACCAAGAGCTTTCCTATTTACATCTTTCTGTAAAGAATGTGTGGTCCCTGCCTCGGAGCGGCTCAAATCGAACATTAACACGAACAGAAATCTTTCGAGATGTTATTGCTGGCAGAACTAGTTTTATTTCACTAGGATCCATTCATACACCTGATGAAGCGCTAGCCGTATTGGAGAAAGACGTACCTCTCTTTGCATTAGGTAGAGAGATATTAATGGAACCAGATTGGGTTAAAAAAGTAGAGGAGGGCAGGGAAGAAACTATTGTGGATATCCTGCCTCGAGATAGCAAAAGTAAATTAGTTATTCCTGATCACATGTGGACTAACATAATCACACGAGATGGTATGCCAGAAAAGCGATAATCCTGTTTTACAAATATGTGCAGATATAAGGAGATTCAGCATGAACAAAAAAGCATTAACTCAACTAGCTCTAGCTATGTCCATATTTGGTTCTGTTGGCTTCTTTTCTGGCCTCACGGGACTTTCCGCAATTGAACTCGTTTTTGTTCGTTTAGTATGTGCTGCTATATTCTTGTTTACGGCTTGGCTTATAACAGGGAATTTTAAGAACGAGATATGGAACCAAAAAGAACTGCTGTTCATCATTCTTTGCGCAACATCGAACTTGTTGAATTGGATATTTCTCTTTAAATCATTTGAACAGACTTCTGTAACTATCGCTATTTCTCTCTATCATTTAGCACCCATATTTGTTCTCATCATAGGGAGCTTCATCTTTAGAGAGAAATTGACATGGCTCTTAATTTTAGCACTCTCTCTATGTTTTACAGGCACTTTATTTATTTTGGGTTTAGGTGAGATTCATTCATCAGCCTTTGAATGGAATGGAATTATTTATAGCATGGTTGCAGCATTTTTCTACGCAGCAACCATGCTTTTTGGAAAAAGCATTACAAAGACGAGTGTATATGCGACAACTTTTCTGCAAATGACCATAGGTATCTTGTTACTAGTCCCATTTGTTGATTTTTCAGCCTACACTTCCCTAAACTCAATCGAGTGGTTCTATTCGATTCTTACTGGGGTTGTCCATACGGGTGTTGTCTACCTTCTTTTCTTTAATGGCTTACGTAATCTTCCTGCTAAGGTCATTTCTTTTATGATATTTGTAGATCCTGCAGTGGCCATTCTATTGGATATCTTACTGACCGAATTTCGTCCAAATTGGCTTCAATGTTTGGGGATTTTATTAATTTTCTGCGGTTTGCTTTTTACCATTAAGCAGTCTAAAACCTCTGCTAATTCTGAATGCATAGGTAGTGGAAAAGATTCAGCGGCCTAGTCTTTGATATCTGAGATGCAAGGAAAGGGTGTTATTACTTTTTCACATCCATGACACTCTTTCAATTGGTAATCAAGGTAGAGCCACATAAGCAAGGGTAGGTTTGCCTACAAAGAAAAAGAATGAGTAACAGTATGGAGCCATGCATCGCTCCAACTGAACTCACTCCCTTGTCCGGTTTTAAGTTTTATCCTACTAATAGCAGGCCCACTGATAGCCTCTTTCATACAAATGAACTTTTAATTATATCAGGGTAGCAGATGCCGCTTTTCCCTTTTTATAATAGGTTTCCATTACATCTTTTGGAACCATACTACCTCCTGTTGCCCAAGCGATATGTGTAACATTTGTTATTTTATTTTTTAAGTTGTTATTCTCTATATACTTTTGTCCAGCTTCATCTCTGAATAATTGAATTGGACCATGTATTCCAGCTAATGCAGAAGGTTCTAATTTAATATTTTCTGAGTCGGATAACATACTTAAAAGTTTATATAACTGCTCATCATTTACAGTATATGATCCACTTATTAGGTTTTCTAATGTTTTCCCTACGAAACCTGAAGCTCTACCAACCGCGAGCCCATCTGCATCAGTAATGTTATCAATGTCAAAATCTTGTACCGATACTTTATCATGCAAACCTGTCATTAATCCTAAAACCATACATGGAGAATGTGTTGGTTCGGCAAAGAAGCAATGTACATTATCCTTGAAAACTAACTTTAACCCAAATGCTACTCCACCAGGTCCGCCACCAACTCCACATGGAAGATAAACAAATAATGGGTGATTCTCATCTACAACTACATTAATTTCTTCTAATTGCTTTTTTAATCTATAAGCTGCAACAGAATATCCCAAAAATAAGTTAGTCGAATTTTCATCATCAATAAAGTACATGTTTGGATCAGCTTCTGCTTGTTTTCTACCTTCCTCTACTGCCTTACTATAATCTGATTCATACTCAATTACTGTAACACCCTTGCTTCTAAGGAGGTCTTTCTTCCATTGTTTTGCGTCAGCTGACATATGAACATAAACCTTAAACCCTAATTGTGCACTCATTATTCCAATACTAAGTCCTAGGTTTCCAGTTGATCCTACTGCAATAGAATACTTAGAGAAGAACTCTCTAAATTTATCACTATCCATAATAGAATAATCATCTTTTATTGTTAGCATGTTATTCTCAATAGCTAAATCTTCTGCATGTTTTAAAACCTCATAAATACCGCCTCTTGCTTTAATTGACCCCGAAATAGCAAGATGACTATCACATTTCAGCAATAATTGACCTAGGATTTCTTGATTATATGTTTCTGCTATATTACTTTGCATATTAGGAATTGGAACAATCGGTGATTCAATAATTCCATTTGTTTTTTGTGTTTCTGGAAAAACTTTAGCTATATATGGGGCAAATCTATTTAATCTTTCTTCTGCATCTTTTACATCCTTATCTGATAAAGAAATCTTTTTTATAGCATCTGTAAAGTTTTCATATTTAGAATTTGTCCAAAACACTTCGTCAGTTGAAATAATCTTGCTCATTAAAGGATACTTCTCTTCCCATTCTTTTATAGTGTGTCCTTGAATGATCTTATTTTCCATACAAACCCATCTTCCTTCTGTTATTTATTTATCTAAATTCTTTCCGTATATTCATTAAATATACAATTATGAAAATTGGTTACCAAAGTGTTTTTGATGATTAAGATTCAACAATTTATCCTGGTAAAAGCATTTACTGCTCTTAAAATATCCAGCAATGATCATTAAATTTATTAATTAATAGATGTTATCCTGTTCCCTTTATAAAGCACATAACATTGGACAATGTGTAAGTAATAAACCAATTCACAATGTTAATAAAATGAATTAATTTATTACTTTTAGCCTGTACATCTTTAAAATAAGAGTTTATTCCAAAGAAATTCACTAATTCGTTTCTTATCTTGATTTTTTTATAATACTTGTGCTAAAAGTAATACCCCTCCAAGTGCAACAACTGATGCAAGAACGGTTGCAGCAGTGAAGCTCTTAAACGCATCTGGTAATGATAATCCAAAAAATTCTTTTACAAGCCAGAAAGCAGAATCGTTAACATGACACCATCCAATAGCACCAGCACCAATAGCTAGAACCATAATTTCTGGACTCAAATGTGGATAAACGGCCATCAATGGAGCTACTATACCAGCAGCACTCATCATGGCTACCGTAACAGATCCAATAGCAAGATGTAAAATCATGGCTATTAGCCAAGCCAGAATAATTGGGTTCATATGCAATGATGTCATAATATCTGTTAACGCTTTACCTAATCCACTAGCAATTAAAATGGCATTAAAAGCACCGCCACCACCAATTATCAACAAAATGCCTGCAATTGACTTAAATCCTTCCTCAGTAAGAGATAATATATCTTTCATCTTTAGACCACGAGAAAGTCCTAGTGTATAATAAGCTACAAATACTGAAATAAGTAACGCGGTAATTGGATTGCCTAAAAATGTAACAAGATTGTAAGACATAGAACCTTTTGTAAGAAATATTACACTTATTGTTTTTACTACCATTATGAGTAAAGGCAATAAGATAGTAAATAAGGTGATTCCAAATCCAGGAAGCTTCTCTTCTGGCGTTGGGGCTTTTACTTCTGATTCATTAAATACTCCAGTACTACACTTTCTACTGATGAACTTAGCCCAGATTGGACCAGCAATGATTGCAGTAGGTATTCCTATAAGAAGTGCATATAAAATAACTTTACCAACATCAGCTTTCATAATATTGGTAATAGCAAATGCCGCCGGATGTGGAGGTACCATTGAGTGTACGACCATCAGAGATACAGCTAAAGGAATTCCAACCCTTAGTAGCGACATCTTAGCTTGTCTAGCAACAATGAAAATCAGTGGAAAAAGTAAAACAAAACCTACTTCAAAGAATACTGGAATTCCGGCAATTAAACCTACAAGTGTCATAACCCAAGGCGCACGAGTTTCTCCCATAGTATCCAGCATTGTTCGCGCTACTCGTTCAGCACCACCGGATACCTCCAACATCTTACCTAAGATCGTTCCAAAAGCGATTATAATAGCTAGTTCCCCCAGCGTTCCACCCACTCCATTTTCAATGGTAGTAAGAATTTTGGGTAGGGGCATACCTGTAGCAAATCCAACAAACAAACCCGCCAAGATTAAGGAAATAAACGGATGTATTTTAAGTTTAAGTATAAGAAATATAAGTAATACTATAGATAAAAGTAATATCAGCATCATCATTGTACCTGTTTGCATTTTTATATTCATTCCTTTCGCATTGCTCAAGGCATAAAACGTTATGTAACACGTATGTCTTAAGCGATATTGTGGCTACCTTGATATTTCGGGCGACCATGCCATCCCGAGCTTTACGGATAAAAATAATAAGAGCGAATCATACCCACCTTGCTAAATACAACACATACTTTTCCGTTAATGCATCACCATAAGTGGAATGTTACCTTTTTAATGATAGAGAAAGTGACATTTATCAACATGTAAATGCTTACATTTTATACATAGTACAACCTTATGTTTTATTCCGAAAGTGCTATCGAATATTGAACAGGACTCGACCTATTACATTTTTTCGAAACAATAGATTACAAGATCCCCAGTGAATTATTTTATCGCAATGACATCAATTTCTACTCTTACATCCTTTGGTAATCTAGCAACTTCTACAGCTACTCTAGCAGGATATGGTTCTGAGAAAAAACTTTCATATACTTCGTTCATGGCGCCAAACTCATTCATATCTTTTAAATAAACGGTTGTCTTCACAACGTCATCTAAACTATAGTTGCCGCTTTCCAATATGGATTTAACATTGCTTAGTGACTGTTTCGCTTGTTCAGTTACACCTTCTGGAATAGTATTGTCTTCGGGGTTCACTGGTAATTGTCCTGAAACAAATGCAATCCCTTTTTTTACAACACATTGAGAATAGGGCCCGATAGCGCTTGGTGCGTTTGTTGTATTGAGTATTTCCTTCATTTCAATACCGCCTTAATTTTTTGTAATTTTATTTCGTGTTTTTTGATAAGCAAATAACAATTATTATTATGATAATTTTTTAACTACTTAATACTAGAAATCATAAATGCGCTTACAATAAGTGGAATGTTACTCCTTTTTAATGACAGAGAAAGTGATATTTATCAACATGTAAATGCTTACATTTTATACATAGTACAACCTTATGTTTTATTCCGAAAGTGCTATCGAATATTGAACAGGACTCGACCTATTACATTTTTTCGAAACAATAGATTACAAGATCCCCAGTGAATTATTTTATCGCAATGACATCAATTTCTACTCTTACATCCTTTGGTAATCTAGCAACTTCTACAGCTACTCTAGCAGGATATGGTTCTGAGAAAAAACTTTCATATACTTCGTTCATGGCGCCAAACTCATTCATATCTTTTAAATAAACGGTTGTCTTCACAACGTCATCTAAACTATAGTTGCCGCTTTCCAATATGGATTTAACATTGCTTAGTGACTGTTTCGCTTGTTCAGTTACACCTTCTGGGATAGTATTGTCTTCGGGGTTCACTGGTAATTGTCCTGAAACAAACGCAATCCCTTTTTTTACAACACATTGAGAATAAGGCCCGATAGCGCTTGGCGCGTTTGTTGTATTGAGTATTTCCTTCATGTCGACACCGCCTTAGTTTTTATACTTTTATTTTATTTCGTGTTCTTCAACAAGTCAATAAAAAATTATTATCATTATGATAATTTTTTATATTAACGAAAATTTTATTAACAAGGAACTTTTTTATTACAATAATAAATTTTTATATGGTACTATATGGATGATACCTATAAAAATTTCATTATCTGCACTCAAACTTATTGATAGATTCATAGAAGGGATGTGTCCTAAATGAGCAAAATTATGGATTATTACAAAGAATTAGTTGGGTTTTTAGGATTGGTTATGGGTGAAAACAGTGAAATCGCCCTGCAGGACGTAAGTGATGAAAAACATTGCATTGTCGCAATTGCAAACGGTCATATCAGCGGCAGGAAAGTAGGGTCGCCCTTAACAGATCTTGCTCTTAAGTTTATAAAAAGCGAAGTTTGGAAAGAAAAAGATTATGTTTATAATTATAAGGGTAAAACGATGAATAATAAGATATTAAATTCTTCCACCTTTTTTATAAAAGAAAACGGGCAGTTATTAGGAATGGTTTGTATTAATATCGACAATTCTAAGCTCATTGACTTAAGCCAGGAAATTCTTCGTTTAGGTTTTGGCGGAGGTTTAAAATTACCATCAGAAGCTCCTACAGACTTCAGCACCATTCAACCTTCACTTGATTCCGCCCATACCGAAACGGAAAACTTCTTTGAAAATCCAGAAGACATCGTGGATTCTATTATAGAAGAGTTTAAGGAAGAAAAACAAATTCCAACCGAGCGCCTGACCCAAGAGGAAAAGGTGGAGTTAATTGAAAAGCTTGAAAGTGCAGGTATCTTTAAACTCAAAGGTTCTATCAGCCATATTGCTGATAAGTTGATGGTATCTGAGCCAAGTGTGTATCGATATCGTTCGAAACTACAGAAAATGAAGCAGGGTATGGACTAAACGTTATTTGAAAACATATGGTGTAGTTCTTGATGTAGTTTCGATAGCTCAGCACCATAAATTTCTTTGAGATTTGTTGGCGATTGTGTTCTTTTTATTAAACTGCTTGAAATAGCATAAGTTTATCAGAAAAAGGGACTATTGGGAAAAACCAATAGTCCCTTCATATTTTGTTATTTATCGCTACTTAATCTTTGCTTTTTAGATTTTCTAAAATAAAGTAGCTCGTAGAACACTGGTACGATTACTAATGTCAGTAGGGTTGCCACTGTTAGACCGCCAATTACTACGACTGCTAAACCTTTTGACACAAGGGATCCTGTTTCTGGATCACCAAATAGAATTGGCAGCATCGCACAAATTGTAGCTACTGCTGTCATTAAGATTGGTCTTATCCGGGTTGCTGCACCCTCAATAATCGCTTCTCTTATGATCATATGTTCCTCATTTTGTTTAACCCTGTCAATTAGGACAATAGCGTTAGTAACAACAATTCCGATGAGCATTAATGCTCCAAACAATGCGGTAGGGTCAATGGATACGCCTGTAATTAACATTCCTAAAATCGCTCCAATAGAGGCAAGCGGTAAAGTCATTAAGATTGCAATTGGTGTCCGTAAGTTTTTGAAGGTAATAACCATTATCAAATATACGAGGCCAATGGATGCCAGCATGGTTAATCCTAAGTCAGCAAAGTCGCTTGATTGTTGGTCTGATGCCCCGCCTGTGGCAAGCTTAACTCCTTTAGGCAGCTTAAGGTCTTTTGTAGCATTATTAATTTTGTCCGATACGACTGAAAGTTTATCAGAATCTACAAGAGCACTTACACGCAAGTATTGATCGCCATCTTTATGAAGAATCGTACTTGATTGTTCACTTTTATCAATAGATGCAATAGTGCTAAGTGAAACAACACCTGTTTCAGTCATGATTTTACTGTTTTCTAAATCCGCCTTTGATGTTGGATTAAAGCCTGCATTCAGGTACACTACAGTTTCTTTCTCGTTTATTTTCACTGTTCCAATTGGTGTTTGATTCATTAGAGCATGAAGTTGTGTTGCTATCTGCTGTGTATTTGTCACATTTGAATCAACTTTTATCGTATAAACAGGTTTTGTTTCTTCTTGGTTGCTTGTAACCTTGTTTACCCCTTTAATTCCCTTGATACTATCCATTACCTTATTGGATGCATCAATAAGATCTGAAGTCTTTTTACCAACAAGGTCTAGGGTAATTACAGAGCTTGAAGAAGATCCCATCATAGAACCTGCTGAAACAGAAAGGTCCGCCTCTGAAAACTCATTTTTGAGTTTTTTAACGCCTTTCATAAATTTGTCCGCATCAGCGCCATCTTTCATGATTACTGTATATGTTGCTTCAGTCGGGTTGCTTACCTGACCCCATGATGCTTCATCTGAATTTGTTCCAGCTTGAGTGATGAGATATTTATATCCATCAAGGTCTTTGACTTTCTTTTCAAATTCAATTGCCCTGTTTTTGACTGTATCTATTGGGGTTTGACTCGGGAATGTTAATTGAATCGCTACATTTTCTGCATTTTTAGCATCAATGGCTCCCTTTGGCATGGCAAAATAAAGGCCAATGGATCCTACAAAGAAGAAAACAGCTAGCAAGATCGGAATGAATTTATGGTTAAGGGACCATCTTAATACTTTCATATACCGCACTGGCTGCTTATGTGCAGGCAGCTTTGCTTTTTTCAGCATTCCAAAACTCATTAATGGGACAACCGTTAATGCTACTACAAGTGAAGCAAGCAATGAATAGGTGATGGTTAATGCAAATGGATATATAAAGCTTCTAAGAGAACCTTGAATTAATCCCATAGGCAAGAAAACCGCGACCGTTGTGAGCGTTGAAGAAGTAATAGCTGTCGCCACTTCTTTTACCGCCTCTAGAACAGTAGATTTATTAAACTCTTTTTCTTGTGTTTTTCTAAAAATGTTCTCAATCACTACGATACTATCATCTACTAAACGGCCAACTGCTACAGCAACTCCGCCTAGGGTCAAAATGTTTAGGGTGATTCCTGATTTCAATAATAAAAATAGGGTAATTCCTAATGAAAGTGGAATCGAGATAATCGTAATGAAGGTTGCACGGATATTTCTTAAGAATAAAACAATGACGATAGTTGCAAAAAGTGCTCCCATTAAAACTTCTCTCATCATGCTATTGACTGAATGTTGAACCATGTCAGATGTAGCAAAAACAACTTCTGCCTTTGCACCTGATACCTCTTTAGAGATTTTTTTGGCTTCTTTTGTAATCTCTTTCCCAACGGTCACAGCACTTGCATTATCAGCCTTTGTTATTACAAGAACTAGAGCTTCCTTCCCATTTATACGCGTAATGCTTTCCTGATTCGATTCCTGCTTCACTGTTGCAATATCGCCTAATTTTACTTTTGGTGCATTAGGTACAGGTAAAGGAATGGTTAGATTATTGATTGCTTCTAAACTATTGATATTTCCAATAACCTTCAAGTTGGACATTTTTCCATCAATCGGCTTTTCTCCAATAGATACAGCCAAATTCTGTCCTTGGAGAACCCCCATCACTGATTGAAGCGGGATATGGGCAGCTGCCATTTTCGTATTATCCAATTGGATTACGACTCTTGGATCTGTTTTCCCATATAAAGTAACACGGCCAATTCCATCTAAAGATTTAAATTTAGGCTCAATTTGTTTTGCAGCCTTTTCCATATTTTCTTTTGTTAATCCATTGCTAAATGTTAAAGAAACTTGAGCAATAGGAATTTGGTTTGTATTAAGTTGAACAACTTTAGGCTTTTGCACCCCTTCAGGCATGTTGATTTGATTGATATTTTCTTCAACCTCAGCCTTTGCTTCCTTCATTTTTGTTTTGGAATCGAAGGAAATGTTGATCTGTGAGTACCCATCACCTGTCGTAGAATATACATTGGTTTTTCCTTTAACAGCTACTACGGCATTCTCAATGGGTGTAGTGACTTCATCCACCATTGTTTTCGAATCATATCCCTGCCCAAGTGTCACCACCGTAACTTGTGGATTATCCGCTTCTGGCAAGAATTCCATGGGAAGTGTAAAGTAACTCACAACTCCCATTACTAACGATAAAATAACAACGACTATTAAAGCCGCTTTATTTTTAAAGGCCCATTTTGTAAGTAAAGTCATTTAATATTTGCCCCCTTTATTTTCATCTTTGATTCATCGCGCTTTTTTATTGTACTAGACTTCTGCCTGAAATTTATGTATTGTTTTAACAAAATATTGTTTTTTTGCAAAAATAATGTAAAAATACAATCCTAAATGACCATTTATCTTTTTTCAATACAATTTTGTTAAAGGATTCAATATTCACCTCTTCCCAATCACATTTTAATTAAACCTACTTTTCTTCCTAAACAGTACTCTACATCTACACTCTGTTTTAACGCAGTTCCACTTCTATAATTTACAAGTTTTCAAGCTTTCCTGTAACAGCCCCTGGCATGAACCTTTTCTAGGTCCCAGGTCTTAGAACAGTAAGCCCGAATGATACGCAAATTTTAACAACACAAAAAACCACTCCCTAATTTTTATAGGAAGTGGTTATTGCTATTGATATAAATTATTTACATGACTACTTCTCAAAATGAGGGAAAAATATGGGAGAGAATAGTCTAAACTAATTCCCCTATGAAAGGCTCAAAAGCCTTACATCATGCCGCCCCTAAGGTGGGAGGGTGTAATATCTTTAACGATGTGTACAAAAAATGCGGTATATTTAAGTACAATCCTTCACAAACTTTATATCCACATAAAAGTATGTAAACACTGGCGATTTCATTTTTTAAATACCTCAGCATACTACAAATGAGGAATCTGGAAAAACCCCGCTTTTGTTATGTTCTTATTCTTCACACAAGCTTAATCGGTTCTATAAAAGTTAGTTTATCATCCTCTGAAGAGACCTTCTGCCTATGGTATAGATAAATTTGGTAAGAAAAAAGAGGTGTTACTTTTGAAAGATTTGGGAATGTCTATTTCCTATAGAGGATATTTTTTATAGATGAAGTACAAAAAAACAAGAATATTGTCGAATAATATAAGCGTTAATCAAAAAGTCCGATCACACTTAATAAACAAGACATCGAGGTAATTAAGACCCCATAAAAGAAGTAAAAAGTAAACTTTCTTACAAACCAATACGATTTTTCTATCAACCTTCAACTTACACATATATATAGGTTATTGATAATCAAAATACTAAATTTAAAATTTTTCGAGGTGCGAATATGTCATTTAATCTTAAAAGTAAAGTGTTAGAGAAGAAAAAAAGGAAGGAAACACTTATTCGTAGATTATATTTGCTGTTGCAACAAAACAGAAAATTTAAGACTTATGGAGAAGAATCTTAGATTACAATTATCTTGGGCTACATTATGGGCTGAATTTTACATCCAATCTTTTATGGATTGAAATTCCTGAACCACCTTAATAATGCAGGAATTTTGCTGCACAAAGAACTAAGGTTGACAGAGGTTACGGAATAATGGCATCCTCTCTTGTATAAAATTCCATTATACAAGCTTGCTCCCCAATGTTTAATAAATGTGTGGTCAAATCAAAATATGGTACGTCTTCTCTCATCCAATCTAGTAATGTTTACTGATTTACATTCATCGATTTACCTCCAAACCTTTTTGAACGCTCATACAGCTAATTTTAATGTTGGATAAATGAAAAGGCAATCTATTATCTAGCGTTACAGGCACACCAGATTATTCTTGTTTCACAGTAATGTTCCACAAATTGTTTTGAACATATAGCACTTCATTATTAATCAAACGTTTGATTAACAGCAAAAAAGAAGCTTCTCAAAAGTCTAATGACTCATAAAGAAGCTTCTTTTTATTTAGTAAGGCGTTATTACATCATGCCGCCCATTTCTCTATTAACACAATACGATTAATCCAGGTTAAAAAAATATTGATTTATAGGCTTTTTAATATTTTCATAGAAATGAAAAATAATAAATAATAAAAAATGTATGAGCATTTGTATGAGCATTTATGAGACCCTTTATTTCCTTAACAAATCGGAAGTAGTTTCTAGCAGTAACATTTTAATTCGTTAAATAATACCTAATTACCATTGTGAAACTCCTTTCACTTTGAATATCTTTTAATATGTCGTTTCAAAAACTTACTTGTGTTTACATCACACTACATACAGAAGTTACTATTTATCTAAATCCGTTGCTTAATGAATAGGATACCATTTCAATTACCTATAAATAAGTGTAATTGAAGAGATAAATAGATAAGCCTTCCGTCCATAACTTTTATAAAATTTTTGAAGAAGTTTTGAATACCTACTTAATCTCGATACATTTTATTAAGGTATATAATGTATTATATGCCTAGTTTAACGGATAAGATTTGAAGTGATTTACATATAAAATCAATCGAGAGTTTTTAATCCGAACAAATCGTCCAGAATACATAGATTTCTGTCGTGGCTGCACGCCGCCTTCGTTTTCATTCCCTCACCGAACGCCCTTTTCGTTTTATGAAATACGAAAGAACTGACTATAAATTCTGGAACAAGTCACACAATAAAAGCCGACAATGATAATTTAACGTGGATTGTCAGCGTTTGATTCCAACTGGGAGCGAACCTGCGACCTCAACCCTGTCAATGATGGATATACTTATGATTATAAAAGTTAATTATAAAAGTATTGGTATAACAAGGTTTTTATTAAGTCACTTTATGATTCAGTCTTTGATATTGGAGACAGTTTGCCCAAATTTGTCCGCAAAGTATCTCCAATTGTTCCCCGGGTGGTCCTCACTAGAATTTAATTTTTCCACTCTTTTCTAGATATAGGGATTTTAATAAAGGTCACTATAAGATAATTCAATTACGTCATGATATTAACCAGACCACGAGTGTTTATACTCTTTACTAAAAAGAGATGCCCAATTTTTTAGACATCTCCATTAATGATTATTTTTTTTCTTCTGGTTTGATTAAATCGTTTATGTCGAAATTTTCTAAAACTACTCTGGGACCAGAAGGCTGTGGCTTGGGTGGTGGAGTTTGACCATTATTGTTATTGTTACTCATTGTCTATTTAATTCTCCTTTGTTTATTTGTTCCAACTCGTCTATTACTTTATCAATTTTCTGAATTTCCACCTTGTTTATTTTATCATCCTTAAAAGAAACCTGAAAAGGAAATACTGTAAATAAAGCAAAGAGGAGGGCAACAACTGTTGCATATCCTAAATATCTTGAATATGTGACCTTCATATTGTTCATTTTTGTATTTTGGGTTGTAAAATCTTTATAATAATTAAACAACATTTCGTTTATATCTTTTGAAATTAATTCAGATTTATCTCCTGCATTTTGAAAATAAATATCATAATTGGATTCGTAATAATCAATTATTTGATCGGTATCATTTTGTAATGTTACAGGATCAGGTAGATAGTGGTATTCATAATTGTAAGTTGCTTTAAATATCAAGTATCCACAAAATAGAATTGATAGGAAAAATAATCCATACAATACAAAAAAAGCGATACCCCACCCATTTATTTCTATATCTTTTAAACTATTAAAGTAATAAATTACCAATCCGACTAAGAGACTCAATATTGCTATAGGGATAGTTACTCTACCATTTAATCTTTCTTTTTGTTCTAATTCGTAATAATACATCTCTTTAAAAAGATCAAAGTTTTTATTCTTAATGTTAACTCCCCCACTCTATAACTGTATATTATTCTCCCAGAAAATTAATCTACTTGAATATCAATATCCTGCCTAATTTTAATACTTCTATGGATAAAGTTATTAGAATCAAGTAATTGTGATATTTCATCGTATACATGTTTTTCTCTTAATGGATCTTTGAAAGTAATTAGAATACAAAAATCCTGTGAAAGCCCCATTCTTTCTTGTTCAGCCTGAGTCTCGATGTATTCCCGATAAAGCCCTTCTACTTTTAGATACCATTTTTTAGGTGACAGTAAAAATTTCTCCTTTTTTCCTTGAGTCAATTCAGATAGATCAACTGCATACTTTTTGTTTGGGTAAAATTTGTCTCCATACTGCAGTAAAACCTTTTCTGATCTTGCGAAATTTTCTGTTTCGCTAATTTTCCTCTTACTAAAAATACTAGAAGTTAGTAGATTTTGACCCCCTATTCTACCTATCGGGTTTCTAATAGTAGCTACACTAGTATCTCTGCTGGTCTTCTCATCATATGTACCTAAGGCAACCTCTATATTTGATTGACAATACTCTGGTCCTTGATTTACTGCAAGGGTTGGTGTATTAACTAATGTTAAAAATATTTGACCATAGAAATAACCATCCCCATTAATCATTGAAGGTGGATACGGAAGATCCAAAATTTCAATAAATTCCCCTTTGCTTAGTGTATCCCTTAAGACAAGTGTAATTTCATATGGATCATTATATAAAATATCTTCCGCTTTACCAGGGATCCCAAATCCTAATTGATTTACTTTTTCGTTATTTGGCAAATCAACTTCTAATGGATATTTAGCCGAATGAATCATAAGAGCCTTAATTAATACGGGATCAAAATCCTCACCAATACGATTATGTAAATCTGCTGCGATAGCTGTAACTCTTGGGGTGGAAAAACTAGTACCAATATTTTTAGAAATATTGCCATTAACATCAAAGGAAGTTACACCATTTGGTATTGGCCTATTATTATCAACACCACAATTTCCACCATAATGAACTAATTCTGGCTTTATTATATTTGATGGACCAGGTCCAATTCTACTGAAAGGTGAAAGGTGATTAAGCTCGGAAGCGTCAGAATCATTTTTGGATTGGGCTATTGAGCCAACAGTTAATGCTCTAACGGAGTCAGCTCCCCTAGCAATTCTACTAACGGGTCTTCCATCAAGGAAATTTTTACAGTTTCCAACAGACTTAATTATTAAAATATTGTTTTCATCTTGAATATTATCTAACGCGGTTCCGAACTCTGAAAATTCAGCATTCTTTATATCCGTTTTACTGCCAAGCGATAAGTTCCAAATCTTAATATGCTTACCATACTCTTCAACTACTTCTCTAATATTATCAATCAACTCTGCCTCAGTAATTGATTCTAAGTTTGCATTTGGAAAAACTGCAGCATCTAATAATTTAAATCCCTTTGTACCGGTATAGTCTTTCCCTTCCAATATATCTCCAAAATTAATTATACCCGCAACAAAAGTACCATGTGCTGGATTTAACAACTCCTCTGGATAATTAGTATATCTAGAAAGTTTCCAAGATCTAAGCGATTGTATATCAGCAATCCCAGAATCTAAAACACCAACGATTGGATAATCTCTTCCTTCTTCAGGTTCGGGCATATCCAGAGTAGCTTCACTAAAAAAATCATCTTCCACCACTTCCAACATAGGCATTGGTTCAATAGACATAAGAGGACTGAAGTCGTTAATTAAATTTATGGAGTCTAATGAGTCTGTTTTTACTTGATGTATATATAAGCTATCTGTGTACTTTACCGTTTTCATCAACTCGATGTGGGGATTATTTTTTATAAGTTCTTTAAAATTCCGCAATACCATATCATTTAATTGATAATTATTAAAATCAAAAAACCTGATCTTTAATATATATTTTCCGTCTTTTTGAGGATTAATATTGTCTAATGAAATAATTGGATCATAAGTGTCAATTTTATCGATTCCGGAAATAGCCTTTTCATTTCGTTTAACCTGCTTTAGATTTCTATCAACAGCTCTTAATTGCTCTATATTGTCTACCCTAATATATAATTCTTGTTCATTCGAAATTCCTATCACACGATTGTCTTGTTTACTAGATAAGAACAAATCCTTTAATTCTTTTCTATGACTTTTTGCTATGGCGTCATCATTCACTTTGGCCTTAATAACAGCTGGCGTTCCCTTATATTTATTTAGTTTGCCTTCTACTTTTGGATAGGTATCCATCAAATCGTCTAATAACAATGTGGATTTTTTAAGTAGCTCTTCATCATTCAATACCCATTTGGGAGGTTGTTTTCCTCCGCCACCTTCTGTTAAACGATCATCAACGTTCTCTCTTTTTTCAAATATTCGTATAGGAAGATTTTTATTATTTGCCACAGTTATCTTCACCCTTAATATTTATTATATTCCTTACTTGTCTTTGTGAAATCCCCAACGTTCTTGAAATGTCAATTTGGGATACGCCATTTTTATTTAAGTACCGAACTAACTGTACCTGGTCCTTTGATAAATCTCTACTTAAATGGATTTGATATAACAAATTGGCATAACTTAAAGATTTTTCTTCTAAGAGGACACTTCTTCTCATCGCATTAATACATATTATTTTTATTTCAGATGGAGAAACTCCTTCTAATAAATTTGCAAGAATACCTAATTTTTTGGTGTCATTTGTAAAGTTATTACCCATTTTTATAGTAAAGAGTTCTATAAGCTCTAAAATTTCACTCTTTGTAGGTTTAGGGACTTCTATTATGTTAGAGAAACGCCGCCAAACAGCTGGATCTAAAAGTTTTTCATGGTTTGTTGCAGCAATAAGTATACTATTTTTATTAAAATTGTCAATATTTTGCAACAAACTGTTTACAACTCTTTTTAGCTCACCAACTTCATGTTCATCATTTCTCGCTTTTGCAATTGCATCAAATTCATCTAGAAATAAAATACATGGTCTTTCTTGAGCATATTCAAAAATTTTTCTAATGTTTTTAGCAGTACTGCCTAAAAGAGATGAAACCAAACCATCTAATTTTGCTGTAACCAATGGAAGTCCAATTTGTTTTGAAATATAATGTGCGATACTTGTTTTACCACATCCTGGAGGCCCATATAGAAGGAGTGATTCAGGTAAATCTAACCCCAAATCAATGAATTTATCCCTTTTTTTAAGATTTTGAATGTACATATCCAGTTTTGTTTTTGTAAGATTTGGTAATACAAATTCATCTTTAAATTCATCTGACATTGTTACTTCAACCATATCTAACCGGCTATCTTTATCAACCGGCTTTGTCATAAACTCATCTAAGTAGACAGGATGTGCTCCTTTATTATTAAGAACATTTAATATTCGTTCGGCGAATTTCTCCTCTCCTTGAGAATGCAGTTTTTTTGAAATTAATCTTGCATAACTCTTTACTTTTTCTGGATTTTTCTCTAAACCACCTTCAATTAATTTTAATATTTCTGTTTTCATATACACAGACTTCCAACTCCTACCAAACTCTGTTTTATTATATATATATTACCACTTATCCTTAATTTATGCACGAATTATATTAAAACGTGAACACTTTTGTTTATTTACAAACCATTTTTTTCAAAAATCATTCACGTTCAATTCACAACAAGGATAGTTTGATCACAATATAACTACTTATAAGGCGTAAATAGTAAATACAAAAACAACAGGTACCATCATTAGGTACCTGTTGTTTGGGACCCCAACAGCCAGTTTAGACCATTAGGATCAAAGTGTTATCCCACTACACTAGCATCTAGGATATTGTATTATGTGGACAAGTACTACACGCATACGCATCTGCAAAAAATGCCTATAATCTAAGCCCTATCTAAAAAGCGTCGTATACGGCTTGTAAGATTAGATAAAAGAAAGGTAATTCCTGCTTATTCATGAGGATTAATGCTAAGACTGACTCTTTGGCGAAATAAGATGTATTTTTTCCATAACCTTATCCAATCACTATAAATTGAAAAAGCACTTGCTCTCCAGCAGGTGCTCCTTATTTGACGAGTTTCTTTATTATATATTTGTATTATTTAATTCTTTTTCATACTCCTTAACTAATTTATAAAATGTTGTCTTTTTAAGCCCTATTTCTTGCATCGCCTTCACAGCTGTCTTCTCACCTGATTTCCATCGATGATAGGCTTGTTTAAACTCTTCTGTGATAATCGATTTCGGTCTGCCAAAAACTACGCCGTTTTTCAAAGCTACATCAATTCCTTCACGCTGTCGGTTTCGAATTCGGGTTCGTTTGTCTTCAGCCATCCAAGAAAGAATTTGTAAAACCAGATCGGCAATGAATGTACCCAGGTTGTCTTTAAATTGAGTAGTATCTAATAAAGGCATATCCAATACCACAATGTCGGCCTGGATGTTTTTAGTAATATCATTCCACTCTTGTAATATTTCTACTTTATTCCGACCAAAGCGATCAAGCGAATGTATATAGAGAACGTCCCCTTTCCGTAAGAGACGCTTAAGTAATTGGTATTTAGCACGCTTAAAATCTTTTCCGCTTTGTTTGTCCATGAAGATATCTCGATCATCTATCCCTTTTTCCTTCATGGCTTCAAGTTGTCGTATTTCATTTTGATCTTTGCTGCTGACTCGTATGTATCCAAACTTTCTAACGTCCACTTTAAATTCCCCTCATTTTTGATTCTCTTTACTCTTATTCTACTATAAGACGTTCGTAAAAGTGCGTTAAAAGCAGAAAACGTTCATAAATTAATTTCAAAGTTTTGCGAACGTAAAAAACTGCTTTTTTTAAACAAAAATACCTGATCGTAAAAGTGTACTTTTACGGACATACATTTCAAATGTTGACCTTTCCCTCGTCTTATTCGAACCTCCATTTTTTGGGTGACAATTGACATCGTCAATCTTGTACCATTGAATCAGTAGATCGAAATAGAGAGCTTGTCCGATTCTCACTTCCTCTTTTTGAGATGAAGTTTTATAAAAAGATTGATCATTTAAAACATAGTTCGATTATTTAAAATAAAGATTGGTAATTTATAATTAAGTTTGATTAAAAATCCTGTGTTGATATTCAGGATTTTTCCTTGTTCCACAATCGGGCCATTTAATTGAATAACTTACTTTGAAGAAAATTGGATATTTATGTTAAAATACAGATGAGAATGTGTAGGGTCGAACTTAAACTAACGAAGCAAGTTAGTGGAAAAGGGAAATACTTACTGAATGTAGAAAAGAAAATGTATTAGGAAAAAAGCTGCCAAAGGGTGGCTTTCTTTTTTGAACTAAATGGTAGATTAGTTGGAAATGGATTTATGATTCTAATTGTAGAATTAATTTTAATATTTAAAGGAACATATCTATTAGTGAAATGAGATGTAATTTATGAAAAAAAGTTTCTTTCAATGGTGTTTAGAAAATCACAAGGAACATTTGTTATCCGAGTGGGATTATGAAAAAAATGAAGGTATTAGTGATAAAGAAATCGGATTCGGTAGTCAAAAAAAAGTATGGTGGATTGGTAGCTGTAATCACCAATGGGAGTCTACTATTAAGAATAGAACTAGTGGAACTGGTTGTCCTATATGTTATAAGGAGAAAACTGGTAGAAGTATAGCACCTAGACGTAAATTAATTCGAGGAAAAAATGATCTAGCTACCGAGTACCCAGAAATAGCAAAGGAATGGGACTATATAAAAAACGGCGACTTGCTACCATCTGACGTTATTGGAGGAAGTAGTAAAATGGTATGGTGGGTTTGTCCAAAGTGTAATCAAAGTTATCAAAGTAGCCTAAGTCATAGAATAAGAGGCAGGGAATGTCCAAAAGATAGCTGTCGTAAAAAGAAACAAGCAGAAAATATAAAGAAAGCACTGGTTAAAAGAAGAGGATCACTTTTAAAACATAATCCAGAATTAGCAAATGAGTGGCATCCTTTAAAAAATGGAGAACTAACTCCAGATAATATAAGTCCAGCTAGTGATATAAAAGTTTGGTGGATCGGAACTTGCAATCACGAATGGGAGGCTACACCAAGTAATCGAGTACGTAGGAAAAGTCGTTGCCCTGTTTGTAATAATAAGGTGATTTTAATCGGATTCAATGATCTAGCTACAACTCATAAAGAATTATGTACGGAATGGGATTTTGAAAAGAACGGTGATTTGTTACCTATGAACGTAGTAGCCGGAACTCATCGAAAAGTATGGTGGGTTTGTGAAAAAGGGCATAGATATAAAGCTTCCATTAATAATAGAGCAAAAAAGAATGGCACAGGCTGTCCTAATTGTGATATGGAAAGAAAGTCATCATTCAACGAAAAAGTGATTTTTTACTACTTAAAATTATTATTTGACGATATACAAGAAAATTATCGACCTAGATTTCTTAACAAAAAAGAATTGGATATATTTATTCCGAGTATATCCTTAGCAATTGAGTATGACGGCGAATATTATCACAAAAATGCTTTAAAAGATATAAAAAAGAATGAACTATGTCAAGAGAATGAAATAGATGTAATTCGTATTAGAGAACCTAATTGCCCGGTGTTACCTAATAAAATAAATTGTTATGTGAGAAAGTCATTAAATGAAAAAGAACTGAAGGATTGCGTTGAATTTATTATCGCTTATGTGAATGAAAAATATAAGATGAACCTAGTAGCAGATATAGACATATCTCGTGATCGGCCCAAAATAATGGAAATGTACTTAATATCCGAAAAAGCAAAGTCACTTGCATTTATGAATCCAGAGTTAGCGAAAGATTGGCATCCAACAAAAAATGGAGTTTTAACACCTGAAAAAATTTCTTATAGTTCAAATAAAAATGTCTGGTGGTTAGGACAATGCGGCCACGAATGGGAAGCTAAAGTTAACAACAGGTTCAATGGAAATGACTGCCCTAGATGTTATGAAAATTCCACCGGAAGAAAGATTGGTCATAGAAGAAGTTTGATTAAAGGGATTAACGACTTAGCTTCTGAAAATCCTGATTTAGCAAGAGAATGGCATCCCACTAAAAACGGGAATTTACTCCCGTCCGGCTTTTTAAATGGGAGTCATAAGAAAGTATGGTGGCTCGGTCATTGTGGCCACGAATGGGAATCCACAATAGGTAGCAGAAATAGTGGCGTTGGTTGTCCGTTTTGTTCAAATAAAAAAGTCTTAGCAGGATTTAATGATTTGGATACCACAAATCCTGTTTTAGCAAAAGAATGGCATCCCATTAAAAATGGAGAATTAAAACCATCAGATGTGATTGCAAATGGAGAAAAGAAAGTATGGTGGCTTGGGGAATGTTGCCACGAATGGGAAGCGAAGACGGTTAGTAGAAATAGGGGCACAGGCTGTCCTTATTGTGCAAATCAAAAGGTCTTAAGAGGCTTTGATGATTTCGAAACAAAAAACCCCGAACTTGCAAAAGAATGGCACCCCACCAAAAACCGAGATTTAAAACCATCAAATGTAATTGGTAATGGAGAAAAAAATGTATGGTGGCTTGGGAAATGTGGCCACGAATGGAATGAAACAATATACAATAGGGTTAATGGTAGTAAATGCCCGGTATGTAGAAAGAATAGAATTGGCTAACATAAGTTTTGATTTTTGTATTTACCGTTAAATGAAAAAGTTAATTTTAATTAGTACTTCAGTGGATTACAACCTTAATTTATACCTTTCTAGAAAAGTTTTGTACCTTGGATTTTTATAAAAAATCTCTTCTAGCAGTTTTTTTACAGGGACCTAGAAATGTAAAAATAGGGATTTTATTAGGGGTGAAAAATACATATGGAAATAAAAAAAGCAGAGCTTTTGAACGTCAGAGAAGTATGGGCAAATGAACCAAGGAATTTTACAAAATGGTTGGCTGTTAATATCGATTTTCTAAATGAAAAATTAGATATTAATTTAAACGTTATTCAAACCGAAAAACAAATTGGTTCATTTAATGTAGACATATTCTGTGAGGACGAGCAAGGAAATAGCGTAATAATCGAAAATCAACTCGAAAAGACAGACCATACTCACTTAGGGCAAATCTTAACTTACGCAGTTGGAACGACCGCTAAAACGGTTATTTGGATTACACCCGAACCAAGGGTTGAACACGTAGAAGTTTTTGAATGGCTAAATGAAATTACACCTATAGACACGAGCTGGTATCTATTTAAGTTAGAGGTTATTAAGTTAGGTGATACATCAGTGTCACCGCTTTTCACAAAAATTAGTGGTCCCAGCCAAGAAGTGAAAAATATGGGTAACGAGAAAAAAGAAGTAGCGGAACGGCATCATAAAAGGGTGAAATTCTGGGAAACATTGCTTGTTCATCTAAACAAAGAAACGTCTATCTATCGAAATGTAAGCCCAACGATGGATAACTGGCTTAACGGTGCAACTGGAATTGGTGGAATAATTCACTCTTTAATCGTTCGACAAAAAAACTCTTCTCTTCAACTAGTAATTGAAAAAAGTAGCACCGAAACGAATAAAAAGATATACGACTATTTTTATTCTTGTAAAGAAAATATAGAAAAAGAGTTTGGCGAAAAATTAATTTGGAGAAGGATGGATGAGAATAAATCAAGTCGAATTCAATTCGATATTAATGAATGTAGCTTAGATTCTTCTACCTGGGAGATAGGGATGCCAATGTTTGTTGACAAATTCATAAAATGGCAAGCTGCATTAAGTCCACATATACAACATATAAGCCAACAAGATTGGAAATAGGTATAGAATTAAAAGAAAGATGTACCGTGTATAAGAAAGTTATACCGTTTATAAAAAAGTTGTACCGTTTTACCCTTTGGATATGGTTCTAAAGGGATGTTTTTATGTGAAAAGGAAAAGAACATTTTAATAAAAAGATCGATAAAGGAACTGTTGAGTGACAATAAGTTGTTCCGTTAAAGGGCGCTATTATTGAGCAACACAGGTAGAAACTGATCAATCTTTTTATAAAAACCAATCTTAAATCTACTAGAAAAGAATCCATTTTGATCATCTTTGTTCAAAATGGGTTCTTCATATTACCGTAAAATACGGGTTTGTGTTTTTTGTTCAAACTTTCTTTTAAATCAACAATTGTGATTTGATTCTTGCGGAAAAAACATACGGAAAAGAATTGGTTCTAAATAATATGGCAGAAAAAAACAAGAAACTAACTGAATTGATTATGGGGAACGTTACTCGCTGAAATATTGGCCAATGGTCTTGAACCCAAATTTTTAAATAAGTAATATTACAGGCACTTGCTATAATGCAGGTGTCTTTTTAATCAAATGGTAAAAGTATCAAAAGGATAATGGATAATTATGTATAGGTAAGGGAGGCAATGTTTATGAAAAAGAAAAAGTTTTGGTTGGTGTTATTGACGGCGGTCATAGCAATTGGGGTAAGCAGTGGCTTTGCTTATAGTCAAAAAGTAGAGGCAGAAAAGGCTAGAATTGAAGTTAAGCAAAAAGAAATAGAAACGATTAATAGGATACAAAGTAAAATAAATAAGTTATTTAAAGATGACCAAAAAGAGTTTTTAGCTGAAGATATAACTCAAGATAATTTCGATGTTATTCAAAGTAGCTTGAAGGACCAAGAAGGCAAAGAGTTTGAAATAGAAAATGCAGGGAAATTAAATACGGCAATCATGGATTTTGGTTATGCACAAAACATGTTTGAACTACAAAATTTAGTAAATAATCTACTTGATGATAAAGGTGCTGTTGTGGAAAATGCAACCTTTGATGCAGTGGATAAAAAAGTAGAAGAATTGAAGGATATCAAACCGAAATTTGTAGCAGAACAGCAAAAGATCATTGATGAAGAAAAGCAACAGGTAAAACAGATTAAAGAAGCTACAGAGAAAGTGAATCAAATGTTTGCCAGTGCAGAGCAAAAAGAGATCAAATCAGATGTGTCGCGTGATGGTTATAACCAAGTAAAAGAAGAAATTAATAAAATTAAACAAGAGAAGGCAAAGACAGATTTATCAGAAGCACTAAACAAAGTAGATCAATATTTATTGGTAAGAGAAGAAGCTGAAAAGAAAGCCAAGGAGGCCCAACTAACACAATCCAATAAACAGACACAGTCTGGTAATAATGTAAGTACGTCATCTTCAAATATTTCAGGCAGCTCTAATAAGACTACAAAAAACAGTAGTTCATCGAGTAAAAAAAATTCCAGTAGTTTATCTAATTCTGGAAAAAATAATGGTTCAAGTAAAAGTTCATGGACACCACCGGCAGATAAACCTGGAACAACATGGGAAGGAAAGACCACAGATAAAGGAGAGATGGAGTCTGATAGTGGTCGCACATGGGGAACAATCGAATGGTAAGCATTAGATGTTTTGATGGAGAGAGCACTAGAAATAAAAGGGAGAACGAAAATGAGTAAAAAAAATAAATTAAGGTTTAAATGGCTACCGTATATTATGTCGGTAGCTCTTTTTATGCAGTTTTTTACACCAATTGTAGATTATTTTGGGATTATAAATAAAGTAAGTGCTGCAAGTGCTGCTGTTGTCTATCGTGGTCAAGTGTAGATTTGAAAGAAAGATGTACCGTTTATAAGAAAGCTATACCGTTTATAAAAAAGATGTACCGTTTTACCCCTTTGGATGGTTATCTAAAGGGGTGTTTTTATGTGAAAAAGAAAAGAAAATTTTAATAAAAAGTTCGATTAAGGACCTGTTGAGTGACAATAAGTTACTCCGTTAAAGGGCCAGATTGTTGAATACTCTTTTTTGAGAGAGTGCGGATATTTCCATTATCGCACTCTATTTTTAATTACTAAATCCTTATGTTCCTATGACCATTGAAAATGTAGAAATAGAGTCAGAAAAGATTGTTAATTTTTTTGTATAATGAATATATTAGCTTAATAAAACATTACATAAATTAAGATATCAATTATCATTCAGCATACATATAAGAAAAGAGGAAAAAATTATGTCGAACGAAATTCCAATGCTATGTGAAGAAAGTTTTACAGTATGTTTAACTGCTAATTATATGGTTGAACAGATAGCTATTGAAAAAGTAATGGTGGAATTATTAAGTAAAAGTGAAAGTGGGATCTTAAACCTTGCACTATTAAAATATTCTACTTCAAAATTAGAAGATTTTTTAAAAAAGGTTTCAGCTTCGAATGAAATTTTAAGTGCAAACCTCTATAGAATAAACATCTATCAGCCTACTCAATTAAATCTGAATGTTATTCTAGATGAGGCGGACTTAAACTCAGAGGAAAATATGCTAATTATCTTCGGGGCAGAGAGGTTATCCCAATTTGATTCCACACCAAGTATAGAAAAAACATACGGTGAATTAAAGATTAAATTGTATTCTCCAGATCAAGTTAACATTGAAACAGGAATGGAGAAAGTAATTGAAATAAACAATTTATTAGATCACAGTATTTCTAACCTAGTTGCTATTTTTGAAACAAGTTCTAATATGGCTAAACAAATATTTGCTAAATATAAAGATGATAAGAATGTTGAACTAAATATAATGATTCCTGCAGAATCAGATTCAAATGATATAAGCCTTAATGAGATCCTTAAAATCATAGATGCTATGCAGCTAAACGAATCACTATCCTTCATAGAAAGACAAGAGAATTTTCCAACTGAGTGGAAAAAAACTTTAAGATTTACTTCGTATTTAAAAAATGGATATAAAGAGGAAGCTTTAAATCTATTGAAATCTGACTATACTTCTCTAAATAATTCATTGAAATTGATATATGCTGATTTATTAAATAGTGGAAAACATTATGCTGAATCTTATCAGATTTTAAAAGAACTATATCTCGAGGACAAGTGGATGCCGGGTTTGACGTCCTCATTTATAACCTCTTCTAGAGTTTTAGATACTGATGAGAGGAAGAAGTTAATAGAAGATATATTGACTATGAATGTTAAAGACGCTTTCCTATTGCAAGAAAGTGCTAATTTTTACAATAGAATAAAAGAATATGATAAATCAGGTAAATTATTTAGAGAAATTTTAAAGTTAACAGGTAACAAATATTTTGAGCTATTAGCTCGAACTGCAGAGCTTCAAAGTAATCCTCCATCAAACGGTCAAGATGCCGAAGGGTATCTTTTATCAATAGCAGTTGAAGAACCTGATTTACAGAATGAGGTATATTATAGGTCTGCATTAATTTGGAAATTCTTATATAAAAGTATGTATAAGTTTTCTGAAAACCTATTTAAAATTAAACTTTCTCATACTTTTAATCAGTCATATGAAGTCATAAATGAAAAAATGGATATTTTAGCAAACTATCATAATGTAGAAAAAGCATTAAAATTAAAACCTTTAGCAAAAGAAAGAGATAATGATGTTTTACTTTCTAAAAGAATAGACTTAATTGTGGATGAAATTGAATTTATTTTCTTAAAGGATAATGGACATAACTTATTAAGAGGATTTATAGATGATGTTCAAAGCAAAGATGCGTGGAAAACAAGCATAGTTAGGAGACTAAGAAACGAAATAAGTGATTGGAATAAAGCGGATCTGGAAGGTATGCAAGATAGCGTGGATAAATATACTGAAAATGATCTATCTGAAACTAATTCTATAAATGCAGTAAGACTTATTAGAAAATATAAAACTAAAAAGGCATATTCCAAGGAAGATATTATTAATATAATTTCCGGTGCCTTAATTCTTGCTGAGCAGGAGAAAAATAAAAGAAATGATTTGTGGTTAAGATTTGAGGCATCAACTTGGTTCTCTTATCTGGGATATTATCAAGATGCTAATAATCATGCCTTAACTACATTAAACTATTATAACCGTATAATAGATAATGATAATCTTAGAGATCTTTCATTTGCACTAGGAATTGCCGCTTGGGGTGACTCACAATATAGATTAGGAAGAGAGATTGAAGGAGTAATTTGTGCAATTGCTACAATAAAAAAGGGAATATTCTTGAAAAACTATTATCTTATTGATAAAGGCTTAACTATTATTCATTTATGGATTTCAAATAATGACATTTTTGGTTTAGAAGACAGAAAAAAATTAAATGAGTTTTATGAAAAGTTCTCAAGAGTAGCAGGAGAGGATTCTAAACTTGTAGAAATCCAAGGCTTAATGCTGAAAAAAGAGTGGGAAAAAGCTTACGATTTATTAAAGCCTTTTGTACTAGTAGACGAAAACCAGGAAAATGAGAATTGGGGAATCCACTTTTCAAATTATATAACTGTTTGTATCCAAAGTGGAAATCGTGATGAAGCAGTTCAGCTTTTATATAATAAAGCTAAAAAAGCGGCGAGATTATTAGAAGTAAGAATGGATATAAGATGGAAAAACATGCTTACGTGGTCACAGATTTTGTTAACAAGAGAAGATTCACAATATAATTTATTAGAAATCCTACTTATAAATAAGGATTTATTAAAAATAGCGATTGGAGATATAGAACAACAAAGGAATAGTGTTTTTCATAGAGAAGAAAGAGCCAACCTCAGCGATAAAACAAATTTACTTTTTAGAACATATGTTGAAACTCTCGCTATCTTGAACAAGTTAAAAGAGACTCCAGCAGATGTAAAAAAAGATCTCGAAAAGGAAGCTATTTTAAATTTAATTAAAATTGCACCGAGAACAATTACAGAAAAACGACTTTATGAAGGAGAAGTCTCTGAGGATGCAGAGAAAAAATTTAATAATTACCTAATGTTGTATGATGAACTAATGACAATCGAAGCTGATATAGAAAGTACCGAATATAAACAAAAAACTCAAAAGTTTTCTTCATTGCAAAAAGAATTATTAGAAATCCATCCCTATTTAAAATCATTACCAGTAATACAAGTAAATGATTTATCTCAAATTCAAGAAAAATTGCAAGAAAATGAAATATTTTATCAGTACTGTTTGACACCAATGGGAATGGTTTATTTATTAATTACTGGAAAAGAACTAGAGTTTGGACATGCTTTTTTCGACTCCCAAAGGTTTAAAAAAATTGCTAATCAATTTGGGGAAACTTTTTCACAGAATATGGATGTTAAGAATATTAAAGAAATTGAAGCATTGTGTGAGAATGTATCTGAACCAATTTTTCATCCTATTTTTAATCAAAAATACGTTGAAAGGATTTCTAACCTATTTATATGTCCAGACATGTCAATTCCTTATTTCTCAACTTCCTTAATTAGATATAAAAAGGAATGGTTTATAACCTCTTTAGATGGAATTTATAATCTATTATCAGTTACAAATTTATTAGATCGTAGGCAAAATGAAGGAAGGCAAGATAGTTATAATATACTTACTATTGGATCAAGGAAACCAAAACGAGATGGAGCAATCCCTTTAGCAGAGAATTGGGGAGAACGAAATAAAAAGTATTTTAAAGAAATCGTAAATGATTTTGGTGAAGATAACCGTTTGGTCATTGATATTCTTAAAAAAGAAAAACCTAACCTGTACGTTATGATTGCTCATGGTGTTGAAGAACCTGATATAAGCGGAAATAATGGGGCGTTTTCTATTTTAGGACCTGACAAACGATATCTATCAGTTAATGATATTGAAGATATTAGTTTGCATACCAAAAATATGTTCTTAATAACATGTAGAAGTGGACAACCTTATTCAGATAACATACAGTCCAGTAATAGCGTATGGACCAGTATATTATCTCAAAAAAATAATTCAATACTATGTAGGTGGGATGTTGACATTCGACCATCATTAATTCTTTTAGAACACATAGTTTCTAATGGAGATAAACCAGTCTGCCATTTATTGTGTGAAGCTCAAAAGAAATTATTGAAATCAGATGATTGGAATGCACCATCTTCATGGGCCGGTTATGAATATTGGGGTATTTAGTTATTATTTGTAAATTCTATATCTAATAGCTAAAATAAATTTCTATATTATAAAAAATAATAAATAAAGAATAAAAAAATCAGAGTGGAAAAATAGCCATTATCGCACTCTTAAAAAGAAGGTTCTTTATTCCACAATCGGGCGCGATTGTGGAGTAACATAGGTAGGAAATAATCAAACTTTTTTATAATAGAATGAGTCAATTAAAAATATTAAGAGCGTGTTTTGATCAATCTTTTTGACAAAACACGCTTTTTCCTATGATCGTTTAATAAAGGTTATTTGTATCAATTTGATCAAATATTTTAAAGCAACACTTGTTCATTATTATGGTAAAAAGAAAAAAGGTCTTCCATAAGTACATTTAGCTTGGAAGACCTTTTATTTTTAATATATTTTCCATTATGAGCAAATTATGAGCATTACTATATAATAAATCAATCAAACCAATGATATCAAAGGTTTTTATTGATTATTACATCATGCCGCCCATTCCACCCATGCCGCCCATGTCAGGCATACCCATGCCTGCACCAGCTGGTTCTGGTTTGTCAGCAACAACTGCTTCAGTTGTTAAGAACATAGCAGCAACAGATGCAGCGTTTTGAAGTGCTGAACGTGTAACCTTAGTTGGGTCAACGATACCAGCTTCGATCATGTTTACCCACTCGCCGGAAGCTGCGTTGAAGCCTGTGCCGACTGCTTCGCGTTTTAAGCGGTCAACGATAACAGATCCTTCAAGGCCAGCATTTTGAGCGATTGTGCGAACTGGCTCTTCCATCGCACGTAATACGATGTTGATACCTGTAGCAACGTCACCTTCTGCTTGAACCTCAGCGACTTTGGTGTATACGTTAAGAAGGGCAACACCACCACCGGAAACGATACCTTCTTCAACTGCAGCACGAGTAGCGTTCAAAGCGTCTTCGATACGAAGCTTGCGCTCTTTTAATTCAGTTTCAGTCGCAGCACCAACTTTGATTACGGCAACACCACCAGCTAATTTAGCTAAGCGTTCTTGTAATTTTTCACGGTCAAATTCAGAAGTTGTTTCTTCTAATTGAACGCGAATTTGGTTAACGCGAGCTGCGATTTCTGCAGATTCTCCTGCACCTTCAACGATTGTTGTGTTTTCTTTTGTCACAACTACTTTAGAAGCGCGTCCTAAAGAATCGATTGTTGTAGTTTTCAATTCACGGCCAAGCTCTTCCGTGATTACTTCACCGCCAGTTAACGCAGCGATATCTTCAAGCATTGCTTTACGACGGTCACCAAAGCCAGGAGCCTTAACAGCTACTGCATTGAATGTTCCGCGAAGCTTGTTCACTACTAACGTAGAAAGGGCTTCACCTTCAACATCTTCAGCAATCAACAATAATGGCTTGCTTTGTTGAACGACTTGCTCAAGAACTGGAAGAATTTCCTGAATGCTTGAGATTTTTTTGTCAGTGATTAAGATATATGGATTTTCTAACACAGCTTCCATTTTATCTGTATTGGTTACCATGTATGCAGAAGTGTAGCCACGGTCAAACTGCATACCTTCGACAACATCCAATTCAGTTGTAAAGCCTTTAGATTCTTCGATTGTGATAACGCCGTCGTTGCCAACGCGCTCCATTGCTTCAGCGATTAATTCGCCTACTTCTTGATCGTCAGAAGAAATCGCAGCAACCTGTGCGATTGACTCTTTTCCTTCGATTTGTTTTGAAATAGCTTTTAATTCTTCAACAGCAGAAGCAACTGCTTTTTCGATCCCTTTACGGATGCCCATTGGGTTGGCACCAGCTGTAACGTTCTTTAAGCCTTCGCGAATCATCGCTTGAGCAAGAACAGTTGCAGTTGTTGTACCGTCACCGGCAACATCGTTTGTTTTGCTTGCTACTTCAGCAACAAGCTTCGCACCCATGTTTTCGAATGCATCTTCTAATTCGATTTCTTTTGCGATTGTTACACCGTCATTTGTGATAAGCGGTGAACCAAATTTTTTCTCAAGAACCACGTTGCGTCCTTTAGGTCCAAGAGTAACTTTAACTGTATCTGCAAGTGTATCAACACCACGTAGCATTGCGCGGCGCGCGTCTTCACTAAACTTAATCTCTTTAGCCATTGTTCAAAAACCTCCTCGAATTTTCTAAACTTTATTTTTTAAAAAAATCCCTTATTAGCTGATTACAGCAAGGACATCATTTTCACGTAAAAGTAGGTATTCTACGCCTTCGTACTTCACTTCAGTACCAGCGTATTTTGAGAAGATAATGCGGTCGCCTACAGCAACTTCAAGTGCAACACGTTCTCCACTTTCAAGGACGCGGCCAGTGCCAACGGCAACAACTTTTCCTTCCTGAGGCTTTTCCTTCGCTGAATCTGGTAATACGATACCGCTTGCAGTTTTTTCTTCTGATTCAACAAGCTCAATGACAATGCGATCACCTAATGGTCTTAACAAATCAAACAACCTCCTCAAAAATATATGTAATTCCGACATTATTAGCACTCTCTAACCTTGAGTGCTAACACAATTATTATAATAAAGAATCTGAAAATTTTTTGCAAGTAAGAAGCATAAACTTTTTCATTTTTTTACAACCTTACAAGTATGTGAATTACAAAAATTTCTATACCTCATTTACCTAATAACGTTTCTCAAAATTGAAACTTTCCTGTGTTTAAGAGTAGAATAATAAGATAGTGTAGGTAATATGGAATGGATTTAAAAGGAGATTACAAATTTGAAAAGGGAATATTGGTTTATCATAATCGTTTACATTGTGATGCAGTTTTCTAGCCTAATCGGACTTCCTGTATTGATGTGGGGCTTTAAATCTTTAGGAATTAGCCAAAATCTTGCTATTCCTATTTGGCTCATTGCTAGTTTTTCGCTTGCCTTACTAATCATCCTTTTTTTACTGCGAAAGGAAATCAAGGCAGATAGCTTTAACAAACGAGACCGTACTTTTGGATATTCAGTCATGTGGGCTTTTTTAGGAGTCTTTTTAGCTCTTTTTGCTCAGTACGTCGCAGCCATTATCGAAACTCTCTTAGGGATTAAGATGGGCTCTGAAAATACGCAGCATATCCTTCGAATCATCGACTTATTCCCGTTGGCCATCATTGTAACGAGCATTATCGGACCGATATTAGAAGAAATCGTCTTTCGAAAAATTATTTTTGGTGTCCTGCATAAACGATTTAACTTCTTTATCTCAGCATTGATTAGTTCGGTAATCTTTGCTCTGGCCCATCAAGAGCCGGTGCATATTCTACTTTATTCGGCCATGGGCTTTACGTTTGCTTTTCTTTATGTAATAACTGGGCGTATTGCCGTGCCGATTTTTGCCCACGTCGCGATGAACACCATGGTTGTCTTGGTTCAAACTGTTTACAAAGATGATATTGACAGATTAAGACGTGAGGCTGAAGCGGTTCAAAACTTTATCGGAGGCTTTCTATGAGACGTTCACCCTTGTTTTCCGGATTAATTTACTTCCTGCTTGGCGGGCTATTTACTTACTTTGCCATTGATGATGTGCAGAAAAACGGTTGGGGCTTCTTCAGCTATCTCCTGATTTTATTAGCCACATTTGATTTCGGCTCAGGCTTAAAAATGATTGCTTTTCATTTTAGATTAAAGAATCAACAAAAAAAATAAAATAAGGGATCCCTGCAGCGTGTGCATGGATCCCTTTTATTATTTTTCTCTGTTCACTCTAATATTTTTTTGAAAGAATGAGTTTTGGTAAATGAACCGTCCTTTCATTTACCATAAGAGCGCTTTTTTCCTTTTATCAGTAAATGAACATTCTTTCTTTTACCGCGGGAGCTCTCTTTTTCTCCTGACGGGCAATGAAACGCTCTTTCTTTTACCGAGGCAGCTCTCTTTTTCTCCTAACGGGCAATGAAACGCTCATTCATTTACCGATAGAGCATCGTCGTTTCAGTCTCTTTGAAACCGCTCACACTGACCCTTCATAGTAAGTTTTATTCCAAAAACCGGTCCAATAGCAACAATATTAACGAAATGAGCCCGTTATTTTGAAACTTCTTGCCTGTTAATCACCATTCGCTCTTTCCCCAAAATAAAGATAAACAGGAAGGCTAAGCCCGCGGGAACTAGCGCCCAGGTAAAGGTGTGGACGATTGAACCGGAAAGGGCATTCGTGATTTTTTCCAATATTGGTGCTGGAATCTGGCTCCTTGCCTGCTCCGATAACAATTGCCGCGAATCACCTTTAGGTATTGGCCCCATCCCAGAAAAAGCATCTGCTAATTTCCCGCTAAAATTATTTCGCTGAATCATACCAAATACCGTAATACCTACCGTCATGCCGAGCGAGCGAATAAAGTTACTTGTCGAGGTAGCCGAGCCCCGTTGCTCCATGCCAAATGGATGAATCGCCGCCATGCTCAAAACAGAAAATGAGAAACCGACACCCAAGCCAATCACAACCATATAGATTGTCAGCAACGCCCTACTTGTATCCGGCGTGATCGTGCTTAACAACAAAAATCCGATAATCAAAATAACACCCGATAAAAACATGATGTTCCGATAGCTCATTTTTGTTGTCAAAAATCCACCGACCTGTGCCGTAATCACCGATCCCAGCATCATGGGCAACAAAATAAGCCCTGAATTGGTGGCACTGCCGCCATAAACCCCCTGGACAAAGATCGGGATATATACTGTTGCCGCCATAAACGCGGCCCCGTAAAACAAGCCAACGATCGTACTTCCGGCAAACAGTTGGTTTTTAAACATCGAAAAAGAAATGATTGGATCCTTCGCTTTGGTCTCAATGAATAAAAAGAGTAGAAATAGTGCTGCAAATCCTGTGAATAAACTTAAAATGACACTAGAATCCCAATCATATTTCTGTCCGCCAAGCTCCAGGGCAAACATTAAACAAACCACGGCTCCAATTAAGGTCACTGCCCCCCACCAATCAATCGATTGCTTTTGGTGAATAGGTGATTCTTTGTAGGAGATGACAATAAAAATCAGCGACAAAATCCCAAGTGGTAAATTAATATAGAAAATCCAATGCCAGCTAATATGGTCAGTAATATATGCCCCGAGCAATGGACCAAAAATACTCGACAAGCCAAACACAGCTCCAAACAAGCCGCCCATTTTCCCGCGCTTTTCAGGAGGAAAGAGGTCAAACATGATCGTAAACGCGATCGGCACTAGCGCGCCACCGCCTACCCCCTGAATAGCACGGTAAATACTTAATTGTGTAATGTTCTCTGCTGTCCCGCACAGCGCAGAACCTGCCATAAACAATATTAATCCAAAAATAAAGAACCGCTTCCGTCCATACATATCCGATAGTTTGCCGAAAATCGGCATCCCAGCCATTTCCGCTACCATATAGGCCGAAACCACCCAAACGAAGCTCTCCAGCCCACCGAGGTCACCGACAATCGTTCCCATCGCAGTAACCACTATCGTATTATCCATCGATGCCATCAAAATCCCCAATAATAACCCTGCAACAACCAATCCTAACTTACTATCCTTCGCTACCATCCTATTCTCCTTTGTTTTTTTGACTTTGTTTTATCGTTGATGAAGGGTCATGAGCCAATTCATTAGTATACTCCACTAATCCAATTTGGCAACCAGGGCCAATTTTGACCATATTGCCACGAACTATATCGGCGTTCGTATTTTCTAAATAAACATCATCCCCTTCGATTACTTTAGCCGTTAGGAATCCTACCTCTTTTCCAAAAGGAAACAGAGAATTTTTCTTTCTCTTAACTGTGATTTTTCCGCCACCGATTTCTTCTGCTGAGCTCTGGCCAAAGCGCAATCCCACCTTAATCGTATCAGCCGTTAATAATCCCTTGATTTCAAAACCGCCGCTTGAATCGAACGTTTCATATTCAACATCACCATTGACCACGATGCTCCCTTTAATGGTTGCTTCATCTCCACTGAGCTTTTCACCCACTTCCAGCAACCCGAGAATCTTCACTTTTTTCAAATGGGATTTACCATCGACCTTCATGGTCCCCATGACAAGCGTTTCCTTCACTTCGATATTCCCTTGGAATTCTACCTCACCAATTATTTTTACTGAACCTGCTGTAACATTCTCGACTGCTTCGCTCGTGCCATAGACATTAAAAATTGAACATTCCACATCATTAACGATCGTACCTTCTCCTCTGATGCTGATTTTATCGTAACGGCCACCGGGGTAACTTCCCGATCCATTAATAATAAGATTTTCGCTTTTTCCCATTTTCTTCTCCCTCCCATTAAGCCTTTCTGCTTTCACCTACAATGGCATTTTTATCCTGTGAAAATTCTTCTGTGTATTCAACTACGCCAATATGACAATTAGGACCAATCCTAACCTGGTTACCACGGACAACTTTTGCTATCGTACTTTCAAGTTCAATTCTGTCTCCTTCAATTAAATCCGTTTCTAATTGTGTTTTAAAAAAAGGCTTGAAGAGAGTGCCCATGAAGGATCCTTTATGTTGTTTTACGATGATCGTTTGCCCGCCGATTTCTTGTGCTTTACATTCTCCATAGATCTCAATATCTACTTGATCCGCGTTTAAAAGTCCTCCAATTGTAAACCGGTATTGTGCTTTAAACGTTTCAGCCTCACAATCTTCTCCAATCGTCAGAATGCCTCTAAGTTTAATTTCCTCAGCTTTTACTTTTCCGCCAACAGAGGCTTTACCTGAAACCTGTAATTGTTTAGCATACAGATTTTGCCCAATTTTTGCTGTTCCGTCCACCGTAAACTTCTGACTTTCGATTGTTCCTTTAAAACTGGCATTCCCGCTTACCTTAGCTGTATTTGCTGTAACATTGCCATTGACCGTACCTGAACCATTGCATTCAAACTCACTACACTCCAAATCACTGTTAACTTTTCCTCGTCCATTTAAGGTAACAAGATGGAACTGCCCACCGTTTGATGCCCCAATACCATTAATGACCAAATCTCCTCTATTTTTTGTTTCCATCACGATTCTCCTTTACAATAATTTCGATTTAATTTCTTCCATACAGGTCATCAGTGCGAGAGTCGTGACAACTTTCGTTCCTCGCTCAAAATGAGCAGCTTCGGCATTCAATAATAAAAGACACGATGAAACTCCTAGTTTTCGCGTAAATACCAATTCACAGCTTTTTTGCTTGATATGCTGGGCATTGTCCTTTAATACCTGTAAGAGCATTTTCCCCTCATCTAAATTAATCTCACCTGACTGAAGCAGCTTTTCTAATATATATACTTCAAGGATTCTCGGAAAATTAAATATCTTCACGCCTTTATCGTTCTCTAGATAAAAATTCATTACTTCAATCGAAACAATGTTACGTTTTATTAAATCATCCTTTTCCAACTGCAAATCACTAATATTTGGAGAAAACATATCAGCTAGCTCATCCAATGACAAATTTTCCTTCATTGTTTGAATTTTATTGATTCTTTCTAAGATTTTTTCCTTTGGAAAGAAGGTTTCTTGGCCCGTAAATGTGGATTTCCGAATAAACCATTCTTCAGGAATGAGATCCTTCCGTTTCCAGCGATATAGCTGTCCATACGATATTCCAGCAATATCTAATAAATCCTTCTTAGAAATTAACTCCTCACTCATATTGAAAACCCCTTTCTATTTTCAATGTAACATAACACTGTTACGTTTGTAAAGCAGCAAAAAGACCTTCAAGCACAAAAGGCGCAAGCGCCCGTTTAGCGGCGTATGGACTGGAGCGCTCCAACTGAGATAAAGGAAACACGAAGAGCGATAGCGATTCGATGTTGACTTATCGTAGGGCGGAGAGCGAAGTACACTAGCCGCTGGGCGCTGGAGCTGGATTCAGAGAACTATTTCAATTTATCCACAATTAATTATTTTATAATTTCCTATACAACAAAAAAAGGGCTTTTCACGAGTAGATATTCGTGAAAAACCCTTTATACTAGCTATTCTTCTTCTACTTCCCCAGTCGGATAGTGCTTTAAAAAGTAAATCAGTGATTGCAGTTCTACTGCTAGGTCGATATGATGGACCCGAATGGCGGGAGGAACATTTAACCTTGCCGGAGTAAAATTTAATATCCCTTTCACATCCGCCTTCACAAGTCGATCTGTAATCATCTGCGCAACGGAAGCCGGAACCGTAAGAATCGCAACCGATATATTTTCATTGGCTAGAACATTCTCCAAATCGTCCAAATGATAGACCGGTACCTCACGAATCAGCGTTCCCATTTTAGTCGGATCCACATCAAAGGCGCACTCTATTTTCGTATTATTGTTTTTTAAAAAATTATAGTTTAAAAAGGCAGTTCCGAGATTACCGACCCCTATTAACGCAACCTTTGTTAATTCATCTTGGTCTAAGGTTTTCCGGAAAAAGGATAATAAGTAATTGACGTTATAGCCATAGCCCTTTTTCCCTAAAGCACCAAAATAGGAGAAATCCCTGCGAATGGTTGCTGAGTCCACTTTCACCGCCTCGCTCAATTCTGCAGAAGAGACCCTTTGTTTACCGGAAGAATGGAGGTTTTTTAAAAATCGATAGTAGAGGGGCAGCCGTTTTGCTGTCGCCTGTGGTATTTTCATCGTTTCATTACTCATAATCTCCCACACCCCTTGAATGATTTAGTTACATTTCATTTAACTTGTTCGGTTCTTTTATAATCGCCGTTTTTGCCGCCCGTTTTCTCGACTAAATAGGTCGGTCCAATGACCATGCCTTTATCCACCGCTTTACACATATCATACACGGTTAAGGCACAAGCTGACGCCGCTGTTAACGCTTCCATTTCCACACCCGTGTTACCTTTGGTTTTTACCGCTGCTGCAATATGTAAATGATAGTGATCTTCTTGATCTTCTTCCCATGAGAAGGAAATATTAACTCCTGTTAATGGAATCGGATGGCACATTGGAATCAGATCCCATGTTTTTTTTGCCGCCATAACTCCAGCAACCTGGGCCACAGCCAGGACATCGCCTTTTTTCATTTCATTATTGGTTATTTTTCCAAAAATTTCTTTACTAACAGTTATGCTTGAATGAGCAAGAGCGGTCCGAGCCGTTTCCGGTTTTTCGCTGACGTCGACCATCTTTGCTCTGCCTTCTTCATTAAAATGTGTAAAATTTGCCATAAATAAATCCTCCCAAAAAAATCATACACTATTTTTCAGTTATTGTGTGTGAAACTTTGAACTAATTCAAACATTTTTTTCAAAAAATAATATCTCACTCGACGCTATAGGTCTGCCCTTTATTGCCGACAATGCCGGAATAAGGTACACTATTCCTATGTAATAGAGGTGAATTAGAATGATTTTATTGCAGGTCAATCAACTACAAAAATATTATGGTGCTGACCTTATTTTATCGAATATAAAGCTAGAATTACAAACCCGGGACCGCGCGGCACTTGTTGGCCGCAATGGTGCAGGGAAATCGACATTGTTAAAAATCATTGCCGGACAATTGTCTCATGATGGCGGGGATATTATCAAGCCAAAAGAAGTGACCATCGGTTATTTAGCACAAAATACTGGTTTAGAATCAAATTTATCAATTTGGGAAGAAATGATAACCGTTTTCGAACCGCTTCAATTGATGGAAAAATCACTTCGCAGGCTTGAAAATCAAATGGCTGACCCAAGTGTGTTCGAAGACAACACAAGATACGAACGTGTTCTTAAAGAATATGACGAGCTCCAAGTGAAATTTAAGGAACAAGGTGGATATCAATACGAGGCCGATATTCGCTCCGTGCTGCATGGGCTAAATTTCCGCGAAAGTTCTTTGCTGATTTCAAGTTTAAGTGGTGGGCAGAAAACCCGTCTTGCCTTAGGGAAATTGCTATTAACGAAACCTGATATCTTAATTTTGGACGAGCCTACCAACCATCTTGACATCGAAACCCTTTCCTGGCTTGAGCAATATTTACAGAGCTATGATGGCGCGATTTTAATTGTCTCCCATGACCGCTATTTTTTAGATAAGGTTGTCACCCAAGTTTACGAAGTAGCCCGCAAAAAAATTCAAAGGTTTCCGGGTAACTATAGTTCTTACCTTGACCAAAAAGCGGCCAATTATGAGCGTGATATGAAGCTTTTCGAAAAACAACAGCAAGAGGTAGCCAATCTCCAGGACTTTATCCAACGGAACCTGGCACGCGCATCGACGACGAAGCGAGCACAAAGCCGCCGGAAAAAGCTTGAGAAAATGGAGACTATTGACCGTCCCTTAGGTGATGAAAAGTCCGCAACCTTCTCGTTTGAAATTGAAAAACAAAGTGGAAATGACGTTCTAATGGTAGATTCGCTTGCGGTTGGTTACGACGGGGAAAAAGTTTCAGATGCCATCACCTTTCGGGCTTATAAGGGAGAAAGCATTGCCCTTGTTGGCCCAAATGGAATCGGTAAATCGACTCTGTTAAAAACAGTTATCAAAAAACTACCTGCGCTTGCAGGAGCCATACAATATGGGACAAACCTTTCAATCGGGTACTATGACCAGGAACAGGCTGAATTGACCTCGAATAAACGCGTATTAAATGAACTTTGGGATGATTACCCATTAAAAAGTGAAAAAGAAATCCGGACAGTACTCGGCAATTTTTTATTTTCCGGCGATGATGTCCTGAAAATTGTCTCTACCTTAAGCGGCGGAGAGAAGGCACGGCTTGCACTTGCTAAACTGATGTTAGAAAAAGCAAATGTGTTAATATTAGATGAACCAACCAACCATCTAGACCTTGATAGCAAGGAAGTCCTCGAGAACGCCTTGATTGATTACCCTGGAACGATTTTATTCGTTTCACATGATCGGTATTTCATTAACCGTATTGCTACAAAAGTATTAGAATTGAGCCGTGAGGGAAGCACAGAATATCTCGGAGACTATGATTATTATTTAGAGAAGAAACTTGAAAAGGAAGAACTCGAAGCACTTGCTTTAGCAGCGTCGGTAAAAAAAGCAGCAGATGTGGAAGCTAAAGAGAAAAATAAATATCAACAGGATAAGGATAGTAAAAGGCTTGAACGGCAGCGAAAAAGAAAATTGGATGGAATTGAGTTACGAATAGAGGAGCTTGAAGAACAAATTAGCGTTTATGAGCAGCAATTATGCGCACCGGAGATTTTTCAAGACCACGAAAAAGTATTAGAAATCAACTTAAAAAGTGAAAAAGCTAAGATAGAGCTCGAGCAATTGATGGAAGAATGGGCAGAACTGGCTGAATAAGTGTGATAACCGGACTGATTAGTCCGGTTTTTTTACTATTTTTTTCCTGAAAATAGCTAGGCTACTGAATATATGAACCAATTTTAGTGGGTTATCGACAAATCTTGATCGATATTAACAAATCCCTCGGATCTATCGACAAATTATCGTAGGATAATAACAATTTATTATAAATAACACCCTTATCCACAACCTTATTCACATTTCAAACAGCTTATTTTCAAACAGTTAATTAACTTTTACACATTATCCACAATAAACACCGTTTTTATCCACAATACCCACAGTTACATACCCACTTATCAACAACTCATGGTTTTTTGTTTCAACTTTTTCAAAAAAATATCCACATTATTCTGTAAATTAACGTTTTCCGGAACCTTTATCCTATTTAAACAAACGTTTGATTAGTTTTTTATAAGATAAAAAAAAACTCGCCGATTGGCGAGTCGTTAGGCGAAGTCAGAGGTGTAGTCGCGTATGCCTAATAGGAAATTGATACTTTCCTATCGGCAAAAAAAGTCCTCCAGTTGAAGGACTAATTATTATATATTTCGATATCCAGTCCCGGATTCGCATTCAGGGAAAGATCTGCTCGGATTCCTTTTTCGAACATCACACTTCCAGCTGCAGCAATCATCGCAGCATTATCGGTACATAATGATAAAGGAGGAATCACTAATTCTACCCTACTATTATTTGCGAAAGTCTTTTCTAAAGCGGCTCTTAATCCTTTATTCGCCGCTACACCGCCAGCTACTAATACCTGGTTCACGCCGTACTCAGCTACGGCTCTTTCCGTCTTCTTCACTAACACTTCAATGACACTTGCTTGGAAGCTGGCCGCAAGATCCTCAGGGGCTATCGATTCTCCCCGTTGTTCCGCATTGTGAACCGTATTTATTACTGCCGATTTCAAGCCACTAAAACTAAAATCATACGATCCTTCCTCTAACCAAGCACGCGGTAAATCAATCGTCGGGCTACCTTCCTGCGCCATGCGGTCAATATGAGGTCCGCCTGGATACGGCATATTTAATGTCCTCGCTACCTTATCATAGGCCTCACCCGCAGCATCATCCCTTGTTTCACCGATTACATCAAAATGACCGTGCTCTTTCATATATACAAGCTCAGTATGTCCCCCAGAAACAACTAGGGCTAAGAGAGGAAACTTCAACTCAGTTACCAGTCTGTTCGCATAAATATGCCCGGCAATATGATGGACGGGTACAAGTGGTTTGTTATGAGCAAAGGCAAGTGCCTTCGCAGCATTAACCCCGATTAACAGGGCCCCTACTAATCCCGGGCCTTCTGTAACTGCTATCGCATCGATTTCTGCAAATGTAACATTTGCTTGCTTCAATGCTTCTTCAATCACAATTGTTATTTGTTCAACATGATGGCGCGAAGCAATTTCAGGAACCACACCACCAAAACGTTTATGGCTTTCAATTTGTGATGCGACAATATTTGCGGCAATTTCACGGCCATTTTTAATAATCGCGACTGCGGTCTCATCACAACTCGTTTCGATTCCTATAATCAATTGATCTTTTTTCATAAATTCACCCACATAATTAGTGCATTTTCCTGATTATCAGAATAATAATTTTTACGAATCCCACCGTTTTGAAACCCGAGTTTCCGATAAAGTGATTGTGCTACATGATTCGTAACCCTGACCTCAAGTGTCATTTTTCTTGCTCCCATCTCCCTGGACATTGACATTAACTTACTCATTAATGCCTCTCCGAGTTTCTTACCTCTATAACCCGGTAAGACGGCCACATTTGTCACATGTGCCTCATCAATCACGACCCATGTCCCACAATATCCAATGACTTTATTATTTTCTTCAATAACAATATAGACAGCAAATTTATTATTATATATTTCATTATAAAAAGCTTCCCTGCTCCATGGCGTTGTAAACGAAGCATGTTCTACTTCTAAAACTTGGTCAATATCCTCTTCCCTCATATAACGAAAAACGTAAGAATCTACCATTTTCCTCTTATCCTATCCATTTGAAATTTTCCCTTTAGCTTCTAACCACTTTGCTTCCGCTTCAGCTAAACGGATATAATTCGGTACAAAGGAATGTATATCTTCCCCTTGTATATCTCTGCCTAACAATGCAAGTTCCGACGGACGTGGATTGTGTTCCGTGATACTTGCAAAAATGGCTTTTGTTCCTAACAACTCTTCAATCTTAGCTCTATGAATAGGAAGATCATTTCCAACAAATAAAATCGGTTTGCTTAATTCCGTTAATTTTTCTGCCCAGTCGGCTAACATAACCAACTGATCCTGCTCCACCGTTGTCAGATTGCCATTTTGAAACTGATATAGTGCTGTGTAGACTTGTCCCCTCCTCGCGTCAAATAATGGTGATACATGGCCTTCAAAGTATCTTCCTGTACCTGACGCTAAAATTTCCAGACTAGAAATTCCAACAAGCGGTATCTGTAAAGTCCATGCTAATGTTTTAGCAATCGTAACACCGATTCTTACTCCCGTATAAGAACCAGGACCCTTTGCTACCACAATTTTCGTTAAATCAGCAGGTACCCTTTCACAATCCTTCATAAGCGTTTGAATAGCCGGCATAATTCGTACGGAGTGGTTCTTTTTTAAATTAGTAATATACTCGCCAAGTATCTGATTATCTTCTAAAAGCGCTACCCCTAAGGCATAGTTAGAAGTATCGATCGCTAATATTGTCATCGAAAAATCTCCTTACATAATTGCTCATATCTCTCACCCTTTGGCGATAAAACCATTTTCCTTGTATCCCCTTCGCCACGGTACAAGAAAATGGTCAGCCTTTCATGAGGAAGTTGCTCCTCAATCAAATGGGCCCATTCGACTACAGTTACTCCATCACCTTCAAAGTATTCATCAAAACCCAAGTCTTCATAAGCATCAGCTACGCGGTAAACATCCATATGATATAGTGGCAGCTTCCCTTTATATTCTTTAATAATTGTAAATGTTGGGCTATTTACGGTCTTCTTTATCTCCAACCCTTTAGCCAAACCTTTTGTAAAGGTTGTTTTGCCAGCACCTAAATCGCCTTCAAGAGCAATGACATCTCCTGCTTTTAAAAATGCGGCCAACCGTTCTGCGAACTGAGAAGTTTCATCAGTATTCATTGTATTTAGTTCTAATTGATTCATCCAATCACCTTTATACTTTAACATAACTATCCTATATCTTCATTTTACCCTTATTTATGTGCAAAAAAAACCTTAGGATATCTCCTAAGGATACTTATTTCATTTGAAGTTTACATGATTTTTGAAAAAAATGAGAACTACCTATTAAAATGCATAAAAAAAGACGAAACCCTGTTTCGTACTTAGTTTACAAACTATAATGGCGGTCCGGACGGGACTCGAACCCGCGACCTCCTGCGTGACAGGCAGGCATTCTAACCAACTGAACTACCGGACCATATTGCGGGGACAGGATTTGAACCTGCGACCTTCGGGTTATGAGCCCGACGAGCTACCAGACTGCTCCACCCCGCGACAATAAAAAGTATTAAGTTTGGAGCATGCTCCATGATTTGTAACTGACTTCGACGATAATATGTTTTTAAAAAACAGCCTGGCAACGTCCTACTCTCACAGGGGCGCCTGCCCCAACTACCATCGGCGC